>NZ_JBEXNT010000142.1:10860-24390 GCF_040611255.1 Kitasatospora sp. NPDC002965
AAATCTCTTAGTTGTTTTTTTATTTGTTTTCCTTCGGGTTCATCCCCGCAGGCGGGGGCCGCCCCCCCCCCCCCCGGGGCCCCCCCCGACGGTCGTTCAGTTCCCCGGCGCGGCGTGGCCGATCGTCCGGCCGATCTCCAGCGCGACGTACTGCGCGGCCGCCATCGCCTCCTCCGGGGTGGGCTCCCCGACGGTGACCTCACCGGCCGCCGTCCGCTCCTCGGGCCGCTTGTCCTGGTGGAGCAGGAAGAGCGCCGAGTTGATGGTGAACAGCGACATCATCGCGCGCAGCCGGTCCGCGAAGCTCGCCCCCGGACCGTGCACCAGCCGGACCAGCGCGATCATCCGCTCCCTGAACTCCCGACCGGCCGGCAGGTCGCGCAGCGCGGGCTGGTTCTCCTGGAAGAAGCGGAGCAGCGGCGCCCGCTCGGACATCCCGGCCGCGAACCGGCGGATGAGCTCGTCCCGCACCTCCGGCGACCACTCCTGCTCGCGACCCCAGGCGATGAGCTCGTCGATCGGCACGGCCGTGGTGGCCACGATGCCGTGGACGATGTCCTCCTTGGTCTTGAAGTGGTAGTAGAGGGCGGCCTTGGTGACACCGAGCCGGTCGGCGATCTCCCGCAGCGAGGTGCGTTCGTAGCCGTGCTCGGAGAAGAGCTCCAGGGCGACCGCGACGATGCGGGCCCGGGTGTCGCTACGGGGGCTGTGCGTCGTGCCCATGGCCTGCCTCTGACTGCGTCGATGTCCGGTGCTGACGACCTGCGGCGGCCGCGGCGTTGCCGACGGGCGCCGCGTTCGGCGCCCCGTTCCGGACTCATTCTCCCTGCCCGGGCAGTTCACGGAAAAACTGGCTTGACGACCGGCTAGTACACAACCTACCGTGCCGTCGATCCGTAAACTAGCCGGGCGTCAAGTAAGTAGACGCCGAGGAGCCGGGCCGGTCGTCCGACGCGCCGGGCTCCCGTCAGCCACGCCCCGCCCCACCCAGTCCGGGAGACCGCACCCCCATGTCACAACCCAAGGCCGACACCCCGTCACCGGAACAGAAACCGGCCGAGGACGAACAGCCCCGTTCCCCCCGCGAGATCCGCCTGGTCATGATCGGCCTGGTGGTCACCATGCTGCTCGCCATGCTCGACGGCCTGATCGTCGGAACCGCGATGCCGACCATCGTCGGTGAGCTCGGCGGCGCCGAGCACCTCTCGTGGGTGGTCACCTCGTACACCCTGGCCACCGCCGCCTCCACCCCGATCTGGGGCAAGCTCGGCGACCTCTACGGCCGCAAGGGCACCTTCCTCATCTCGATCGTGATCTTCCTGGCGGGCTCGGCCCTCTCCGGCCTCTCCCAGGACATGACCGAGCTGATCGGATTCCGCGCGCTCCAGGGCCTCGGCGCCGGCGGTCTGATGGTCGGCGTGATGTCGATCATGGGCGCGCTCGTCCCGCCCCGTGACCGGGGCAAGTACCAGGGCATGTTCGCCGCGGTGATGGCCCTCGCCACCATCGGCGGTCCGCTGGTCGGCGGCTTCATCACGGACCACCTGAACTGGCGCTGGACCTTCTACATCAACCTGCCGCTCGGCGCGGTCGCCCTCGCCGTCGTCGTGGTGACGCTGAAGCTGCCGAAGGTCCGCAGCAAGGCCAGGATCGACTACCTCGGTGCGCTGCTGCTCACCACCGGCATCACCGCACTGACCCTGATCACCACCTGGGGCGGCCAGGAGTACACCTGGGGCTCGAAGGAGATCCTCGGCCTGGCCGCGCTGGCGGCGGCCACGCTGATCGGCTTCTGCTACGTCGAGCAGCGGGTCGAGGAGCCGATGCTGCCGCTCTCGCTGTTCAAGAACCTGAACTTCACGCTGGTCTCGGTGATCGGCTTCGTGGTCGGCTTCGTGATGTTCGGCGCGACGGTCTTCCTGCCGCTCTACCAGCAGACCGTCCAGGGAGCCTCGGCCACCAACTCCGGCCTGCTGCTGATGCCGATGATGTTCGGCATGCTGGTGGTCTCGCTGGTCGTCGGCCAGGCCGTCACCAAGACCGGCAAGTACCGGATCTACCCGATCATCGGCACGATCGTGATGACCGTCGGCATGGTGCTGCTCTCCACCCTCTCCACCGACACCTCGAACTTCGCCTCCGCCTGCTGGATGGTCGTGCTCGGGGCCGGTATGGGCTTCCTGATGCAGATCACCATGCTGGTCGCGCAGAACAGTGTCGAGCTCAAGGACATGGGTGTGGCCAGCTCCACCGCCACGCTGTTCCGCACCATCGGCGGCTCGTTCGGTGTGGCGCTGTTCGGCGCGCTGTTCAACAGCCGGGTCACCGAGACCATGACGGAGCGACTCGGTTCGGCGGCCGGTGCCGGCGGCTCGCAGGGCGACCCGTCGCAGCTCAGCCCGGCCGCGCTCCGGGCCCTGCCCGAGCCGGTGCAGGACGCCTACCACCACGCGGTGGCCAACGGCATGCACACCGTCTTCCTTTGGGGGGCGGGTGTCGCCGTGATCGCGGTCGCCGCCGCGGTCTTCATGCGCGAGGTGCCGCTGCGCGGCGCCGGCGGACCGCCGGCCGAGGACGCCGCGGCCGCCAAGGGGTCCGACGCCGCGGCCGTCGCGATCTGACGCCCGGCCGCCGGAGGCCCCCGTTCCACGGAGCGGGGGCCTCCGGCCTGTCCGGGCCGGGCCGGGCCGGCGCCACGGGGCTTCGGGGCTTCGGGGCTTCGGGGCTTCGGGTTTTAGGGGCCCCGGGGGCCCAGGGGCCACGGGTCGGCGGGGTTGCCGGCGTGAGCCGCCGGGCCGGAGCCGCCCGCCGGGACCTCCGGTCGGCTCGGGCTACCGGGGAAGCCGGTAGACGCCCTGCTCGACCGGCTCGACCAGGCCGTCGGCGACCAGCCCGTCCAGGGCGCGGGCCCGCTGCACCGCGTCCGGCCAGACGGCGTCCAGCAGGGCCTGCGGCACCGTGTCGTGGGCGTCCCGCAGCACCGCGAGCAGCTTGCCGCGCACCTGCCGATCGGTCCCCTCGTACGTCTGGCCCCGCCGGGCCGGGCCCTCGTAGGGCGGGCGGCCCGCCCGTTGCCAGGCGCAGACGGTGAACAGCGGGCAGTCGCCGCACTCCGGGCCGCGGGCCGTGCAGACCAGGGCGCCCAGCTCCATCACGCCGACCGCCCAGGTCGCGGCCGTCGCGGCGGCGTCGGGCAGCAGCGCCGTGGCGGTCCGCCGTTCGGCCGCCGTGGTGGCCTGCGCCGGGTACTCCACGCCGGTCACCGCCCGGGCGAACACCCGGCGGACGTTGGTGTCCAGCACCACGTGCCGCTGGCGGAAGGCGAACGAGGCCACCGCCGCCGCCGTGTACTCGCCGACCCCGGGCAGCGACAGGAGGGTCGCGTGGTCGTCCGGGACCTCACCGCCGTGCTCCGTGGTGATCGCCACCGCGGCCGCGTGCAGGCGCAGCGCGCGGCGCGGGTAGCCCAGCCGGCCCCAGAGCCGGACGGCCTCGCCCGGCGCCTCGGCGGCCAGGTCCGCCGGGGTCGGCCAGCGTTCCATCCAGGTCTCCCAGACGGGCAGCACGCGCTTCACCGGGGTCTGCTGGAGCATGAACTCGCTGACCATCACGGCCCAGGGCGAGGCGTCCGGGGTCCGCCAGGGGAGGTCCCGGGCGTTGGCCTCGTACCAGTCGAGGACGGTCGTGTGCAGCACGGGGAGCGGCAGTGCGAGCTTCGGCCCCCCGGCGGCGGACGCGGGGGCGGGGACGGCGGGGGTGACGGTGTTGGCAGCCATGGCCCCTCGATCCTCCCACGCCCGCGACGGCAACCGAAGTGGATCACGGGATTCCGGATCGGGCCGCAAAACCCCCCATTCAGCCTCCCCCGAACGGCGCAAATGGCGGATCATGTGAAGGAAGGGGTGAGTGTGCGGTGTTGGTGCGTCAGGGGGCACACACTGTCTCGTAGAGTTTGGGCGTGCCCTCTCTGCGTCAACCCGTAGGACCGCTGCCGGCCTCGATCTACTGGCGTCGGCGCATCGTCGTGCTCATCGCCGTCGTCGCGGTCGCCGCCCTCGTCATCTGGCTGATGTCCGATCAGGGCGGCGGTGACGACGGCTCGAAGGACAAGACCGCGCAGGCCGCGCCGACCCAGTCCCAGAGCCCCGCCCAGGCGATCACGCCGGGCGCCTCGCCCAGCGGACCGGCGAACAACTCGCGCCCCGGCAGCGGAAGCGGCGGCACCGCCTCGGGTGGTGCGACCGGCGGCGGCGCGGTGGGCGGCGGAGGCGGCGGCGACGCCAGCCTCAGCACCGGCGGCACGACCGGCGGCGCGCCCAACCCCGCACCCGCCACCGGCGGTACGGCGACGGGCGGCGGCGCGGCCGGAGGAACCGGCGGCAGCGGCGGGACCGGCGGAGCCGCGGGCGGTACCGGCGGCGGCAACGGCGGCCCTCCCCCGGTGAACACCCCCGAGGTCATGGCGCTGCCGGTCTGCGCCTCCTCGCAGGTGACGCTCGGCCTGTCCAGCGCCCAGAACGCCTACCAGCCCAAGGACAAGCCGCGGCTGGCGCTCACCGTCACCAACTCCTCGGGCACCAACTGCCGGGTGGACCTCGGCCGGACCGCCTCGGCGATCACCGTCACCGCCAGCAACGGCGAGCGCATCTGGTCCTCCGGCGACTGCCCCGCCGACCGCAACAGCAACTGGGTGCAGCTCCCGGCCAACAACGGCCTGACCGAGACCTTCACCTGGGACCGCGGCCGCAGCAAGCCGCAGTGCGCCACCGCCGACCCGGCCCCCGCGCCGGCCGGCAACTACCTGGTCGTCGCCGACCTCACCGGCCTCTCCGGCGGCCAGGCCTCGGCCCGTTCCTCGATCCGCCTGGAGAACTGACCGGCGGTCACCCGCCCGGCGGACGACACGCAGGAGCCCCCGGCCGCGGACGGTCGGGGGCTCCTGCGTGTCCGGACCGGACCGGTCAGACGTAGCGCTCCAGGATGGACGATTCGGCGAGCCGGGAGAGGCCCTCGCGGACCGAGCGGGCCCTGGTCTCGCCGACGCCCTCGACCGTCTGCAGATCGTCGATGCTGGCGGCCAGCAGCTTCTGCAGCCCGCCGAAGTGCTCCACCAGCCGCTCTATCACCGTGTTGGGCAGGCGCGGGATCTTGGCCAGCAGCCGGTAGCCGCGCGGCGAGACCGCCGAGTCCAGCGACTCCGGCGTGCCCGAGTAGCCGAGCGCCTTGGCGACCGTCTGCAGGTCCAGCAGCTCGGCGTGGGTCAGCGCCTCCAGGTCGGCCAGCACCTCGGTGACCGTCCGGCCCTTCTTGGCCGCACGCTCCGGGAAGTAGTCCCGGGCGACCAGCTCGCGCTCCGGCTCCACGCCCGCGATCAGCTCGTCAAGCTGGAGCGAGAGCAGGCGGCCGTCGATGCCGAGCTCCAGCACGTAGCCCGCGATCTCGGTGGCGATCAGCCGGACCATCTCCAGCCGCTGGGCCACGGCGGTGACGTCCCGGACCGTCACCAGGTCCTCGATCTCCAGCGCGGAGAGCGTGCCGGCCACCTCGTCCAGGCGCAGCTTGTAGCGTTCCAGGGTGGCCAGCGCCTGGTTGGCGCGGGAGAGGACGGTGGTCGAGTCCTCCAGGACCCGCCGGGTGCCGTTGACGTACATGGCGATCAGCCGCATCGAGTGCGAGACGGCGACCACCGGGAAACCGGTCTGCCGGTTGACCCGCTCCGCGGTGCGGTGCCTGGTCCCGGTCTCGTCGGTCGGGATGGTGGAGTCCGGCATCAGGTGGACACCGGCCCGGACGATCTTGGTGATGTCCTTGTCGAGCACCACGGCACCGTCGAGCTTGCACAGCTCGCGCAGGCGCGTCGCGGTGAACTCGACGTCCAGCACGAAGCCGCCCGTACAGATCGGCTCGACGGTCTTGTCGAAACCGAGCACGATCAGACCGCCGGTGTTGGCCCGCAGCACCCGCTCCAGGCCGTCACGCAGCGCCGTTCCGGGAGCGATGGCGGTGAGGGAGGCCCGTAGCAGGGCCTCCTCGCGGGAGGACTTGTCCGCCCGGTCGCTGGCTGCCACGTGACTCCTCCGGTCGCCCCGTACCGCGCGCCTCGCGCGGTGCGCCGGCCCTGCGGTCTGTTGCTCTGTCGCTTAGTACTGCCTTATCACCAATGAGACAAGGGGAAGTCTAACTGCGTGCGGCAACGACAGGGCTTGGGTCAGTGCAGTTCGTCGGAGTCGAGCGGTTCCCACCCCTCCATGACCTCCTCCGGATAGGCCGCCACCCGGGCCGCGCGCGGGGCCGGCGGGGCCGACGGAGCCTCACCCTTCGGCTTGGTGGCGGCCCGGCGGCGGCCCGGGATCGCCTGCAGCGCCTCGCCGATGTCCGCCACCTCGACCACCTTCATGCCCGGCGGGACCTTGCCCGGGTCCGACGGGACCAGCGCGTGGGTGAAGCCCAGCCGGTGCGCCTCGGCCAGCCTCCGCTGCACGCCCGTCACCCGCCGGACCTCACCGGCCAGGCCGACCTCGCCGATCGCCACCAGGTTGCTGGGGAGCGGGGTGTCGGAGGAGGAGCTGGCCACGGCGAGCGCGATCGCGAGGTCCGCCGAGGGCTCCGAGAGCTTCACCCCGCCGACGGTGGCGGTGTAGATGTCCTGCTTGCCGAGCTTCACCCCGCCGTGACGCTCCACCACGGCCAGGATCATCGCGATCCGGGGCGACTCCAGACCGGAGGTCGTCCGGCGCGGCGAGGGGATCTGCGAATCCACCATCAGCGCCTGCACCTCGGCGACCAGCGGGCGCTTGCCCTCCAGCGTGACGGTCAGGCAGGTGCCCGGGACTGGCTTGTCGCGCCTGGTCAGGAAGAGACCGGACGGATCGGCCAGACCCTCGATGCCCTCGTCGTGCAGCTCGAAGCAGCCGACCTCGTCGGTCGCGCCGTACCGGTTCTTGATCCCGCGGATGATCCGGAGCCGGGCGTGCCGGTCCCCCTCGAAGCTCAGCACCACGTCCACCAGGTGCTCCAGCAGGCGGGGGCCGGCGATCTGGCCGTCCTTGGTGACGTGGCCGACCAGCAGGGTGGCCATCCCGCGGTCCTTGGAGGCCCGGATCAGCGCGCCCGCCACCTCACGGACCTGGGCCGGCCCGCCGGGGGCCCCGTCCAGCTCGGCCGAGGCGATGGTCTGCACCGAGTCCAGGATCAGCAGGCCCGGGTTGACCGCCTCGATGTGCCCGAGGACGGCCCCGAGGTCGGACTCCGCGGCCAGGTAGAGGTGCTCGGAGAGTGCGTTGATCCGGTCGGCGCGGAGCCTGACCTGGCCGGCCGACTCCTCGCCGGTGACGTAGAGCGTGCGGTGCTGCGCGGAGGCCGCCTTGGCGGCGACGTCCAGCAGCAGGGTGGACTTGCCGACACCGGGCTCGCCGGCCAGCAGCACCACGGCGCCGGGGACCAGACCGCCCCCGAGCACCCGGTCCAGCTCGGACACGCCGGTGGAGCGGGCCGTCGCCACCTGGCCGTCCACCTGGGCGATGGGACGGGCGGGCGAGCTGACCGGCCCTGCGGCCGTCGTCCGGACCGGCACCGCGCCGTACTCCTCGACCGTGCCCCAGGCGTTGCACTCCGGGCAGCGGCCCACCCACTTGGGCAGCTGGTTGCCGCACTCGGTGCAGCGGTACGCCGGGCGCGGCTTGGCGGTGGTCTTGGTACGGGCAGCCATGCGGTCACCGTAGCGCCTGGGTCCGACAACGCGGGGCGGCAGCGGCGGCGATGACGACCGGGGCGACGGGGCCCGGGTGGGGCTCGGACGGGGTCCGGGCGGGGCAGCCGGTCCACGAACGGGCGATGTTGTTACCCGAAAGAAGTACAACCGGGCGAAACGGCGCGGGCCGACCGGGTGGCGTCTCTACCGTCGGACGGGTGACAACGAGTACGGAACGACCGCGCGACCCCGTCCTCGCGGCGTACGACCGCCAGGTGGACGGACTCTTCACCTACTGCCTCTCGGTGCTGTGCGAGCACCGGGCGGCCGGCGCCGCCCTGCGCGAGGTGCGCGAGCTGGCGGTGCGGCACGGCGCGCGGCTCGCCGAGCCCGGCCTGGTGCGGGCCTGGCTGTACTCGCTGGCGCGGTACTGCTGCCTGCGGCGGCTGGCGGACGGGCCGGGCGTGCCCGGGCCCTACGACGCCCCGGCGGTCGAGGGGTCTGCGGGCGGGGCTGCGGCGGGCGGGGCTGCGGCGGGCGGAGGGTCCGGCGTCGGGGGTTCGGCCACCGCGGACGAGGAGGCCGGGCGGCGCCGGCGCGAGTTGGCCTCGCTGGCCTGGCCCGAGGCCGCCGGCACCGACCCCGAGCAGCGCGAGGCCCTGGAGCTGTCGGTGCGCCACCGGCTGAGCCCCATCGAGGTGGCGGCCGTGCTGGGTCTGCCGTTCGACACCGTCCGGACGCTGCTGGACTCCGCCCGGGCCGAGGTCGACCGGACCAGGGCGGCCCTGCTGGTGCTCGGCGTCGGCAGCTGCCCCGAACTCGACCGGCTCGGCGGGGCGGGGGCGGAGAGCTGGCGGGACTGGGTGCTCGGCCCGGCGCTCCGCCGGGAACTGGTGCAGCACGTGGTGGCCTGTCCGACCTGCCGGGGGACGGCGGAGCGGGTCGCGGGCGAGGTGCCGGAGGGGGCCGCCGGACTGTCCGGGCTCCCGGTGCTGGCCGCGCCCGTGGCGACGGGCGCCCCGGCGGGGTCCGTGGTCTTCCTGCCGCAGCCGGCCAGGCGTCCGGCCGGCCGCCGGGCGGGGGGTCCGGTGCCGGTGACCGAACCGGGCCTCCGGTTCGACCAGGGCGGGTTCCCGCGCCACCGCGCACCGGACACCGGCCGGGGGCCGACGGTGCGCCGTCGGGTGGTGACCACGGGGGTACTGGCCGCCGTGCTGGCGGCACCGGTGGTCGCGCTCTGGGCCGGGCACCGCGGCGGCGACGGGCCCGGGGCCGCGGCGTCGGTCTCGTCGGTCCGGGTCGAGGAGGACGCACGGGCGGGCAGCCGCCGGCCGGGCGGTCCGTCGGCGGGGCCCGGGCAGCCGGGCGGACCGGCGGGCGTGCCGGAGGCGGCCGGTGCGGCGGGCGCCGCGGTGGCCGGGATGGAGCTGGCGGGTGCCGGACCGCTGAGTGCAGAAACGTTGCTCCCGGGGATCCAGGGCCCCCTGATTCCGGTACCGGGCCACGGGGCGACCCCGCTCGGCAGCCCGACGCTGGTCGCCGCGCCGGCCCCCGCCGTCGGGCCGGCCACGATCGCCGGGCCCACCCCGGACGCCGGGTCCGCCGCGCAGGCCCCGCCCCCGACCGGCGGCCTGCTCACGGTCGACGCGGGCGAGTACGGCAACCGCACGGTGCTCACCCTCACCAACTCCGGCACCACCGAGATCCGCTGGCACGCCGACGTCGACGTCGCCTGGCTCCGGCTCAGCCGCGACTCCGGCACGCTCGCGCCGGGGCAGCGGATCACCGTGATCGTCTCCGTCGACGACGGCCTCGCCCCGAGCACCCGCTGGACCGCCCGGATCGCGCTACCGCCCTCGCAGGCCGTCGTCACCCTGGAGGGCGGGCCGCAGCACCGCGGCGGTGCCACCCCGGTGCCGGCCGGGCCGGGCGGCACCGACCCGGCGGCCGGCCCGGGCACGGACCCGGTCCCCACCGGCGGGCCTTCGCCGTCCGGCACGCCCTCCGGTGCACCCTCCGGCACGCCCTCGAACGGGCCGGGCAGCCCGGCACCCTCGGCGACCGGCCCCGCCACGGGCACACCGTCGGCCACCCCGACCGGGCCGGCCGGGGCGACACCGACGGGCGAGGCCTCGCCGAGTGCTCCGCCGACCGCTTCCCCGTCCGCCTCGTCCGCACCGGGTGCACCGTCCGAGCCGGCGACCTCGGCGGGCACGGCGGGCACGGCGGGCACGGCGGGCACGGCGGGCACGGCGTCCGGAAGCCCCTCGCCGCACTGAACCTGAGGGGGCGGGAGCGGGCCGGGACCGGCGACGGGGGCCGGGGGCCGGTAGGGCGGGGCGGGGCAGCGGCGGTGGCCCGTCAGGAGGTGAGGCCCGTGAGGGCGTCACCGACGTACGTGGCACCGAGGACGACCAGCAGCACCGTCATGATCGCCGCGTTGTGCGCGGCCATCCACGCCTTCCACTCCCCCAGGATCCTGGCCGCCCGGTCCCCGCCGAACAGGTACACCCCCAGTGGCACCAGCGTGCAGAGCGAGCCGATCAGCACCATCAGCGCGGCGGCGCACGCCTTGCCGGCGCCCGAGGCGGTGGCGGTCGCGATCGAGACCGCGCCACCGACGGCCAGCACCAGGTTCTTCGGGTTGAGCGCCACCAGCGCCGCGGCGAGCCCGGCCGCCTTCCCAGGGGTGAACCGGTCCACCGCCTCCATCCAGGCCGGTGGCCCGTGCACGTGGCCCTCGCGCGGCCGGGCCCGCCACTGCCTGAACCCCAGCAGGAGGAACAGCGTCCCGAGGGCCAGCTTGAGCCACCAGGCCCAGGACGGCCGGTCCGAGCCGGCGGACAGCCCCGACCCCGCCGACACGACCACGGTGACCACCGCCGCCAGCGCCACCACCCAGCCGGCCGCGAACGCCGTCCCGTTGCTCCGGCCCCTGGGGGTGGCCAGCATCAGGATCACCGCGATGAGCGGCATCGGACTGATCGCGATGCCCACGGCGGAGGCCAGCATCCCGCCGACGGCGTCACCCATCCCCGACTCCCCTCGCGCCCGGAACCGCTACCGGCGGCGGATCGGCGGCAGCCGGTAGGTGCCGTCCAGTGCCGCCGGCTGCGGCTGGTAGATGCGGATCGTCGGCCGGAAGCCGCCCTCGGGCGTGGGCAGCCAGTTCGCCGCCTCGGCCGGGTCCGCGGGCCGGTCGTGCCGGAGGTGGAGCGTCAGCGAGCCGTCCGGTCCGTACACCAGGCCGGGGGTGCGGTCGCCGATCGAGTAGCGGTCGGCCGGGTTGTCGACCAGGTAGTACTCGGGGACCCCGTACATGGTGACGGACCAGAAGGCGTCGGCGGGCGGCGGCCGGTCGAACCGCAGCGTGTAGTGGTGGGCGCCGGTGAGCGGGCGGCCGTCGGCGTCGTCGTACGTCATCGCGTACAGCGCCTCGTAGGCGTGGTTGCCCCAGAGGCCGGCACGGGCGGCGGCGGCCCGGCTGAGGTAGGCGGCGCGGCGGTCGGGGATGCGCCACTCGGGGTCGTCGAGGGTGCCCGGGCCGAGGAAGTCGACGTTGTAGTCGAACAGGTGCAGCGCCGCCCGCCACTCGCCGGCCGGGTGGTCCTCGGGCGGGCGGGTCGCGTCCTCCACCCGCTCCCGGCCGGCGGCCAGCCCCTTCGCCAGGGCGAGCGTCCAGTCGGGGGCCGCGGCCCGGTACGGCGAGGTGCCCGTGTCGAGCAGGCCGAGCGGCGCGAACCGCTGTTCGTACGTCCGGTCGGTCTCCGCGGGCGGGAAGGCCGCCATCCAGACCCGGAGCCGCTCGAAGAAGGCGAGCCGCTCGGGCACCTCCGGGTCGGGTGCGGGCAGCCCGGCGGAGAGGCCGCCCGGCTCCAGCGGTTCGAGGGTCAGCCCGTCCTGGAGGGCCCGGACCCGGGGGAGGTCGTCCGGGCCGGTGCAGGCGAACCTGCCGACGATCGTGGCCACGGTGGTCGGCGAGACGATCACCCGGTCCGGATCGGTCGGGGTGCCGTGCCAGTCGGGCGGGACGACCAGCCAGGTCTGGGCCCCGGTGCCGGTGGCGCGGCGGCCCAGGTAGGCGAAGTTGTCGGTCCACGCGTCGACGAACTGCAGGACGTGGTACGCCCCGGCGGTGTCCGGCAGCCGCAGGATCTGCGGGCCCTCGGAGAGGTCGAGCTGGGCGACCGAGTAGACGGTGTCGTTGTTGACCGAGACGAATTCGTCGTCCGGGCCGGCCAGCCGGGTGGCGTGACCGAAGTGGTTGTACGGGGTCGCCGGGAGGACGCCCGTGCCGCCCTGGACGAACCGCTCGACCATCGTGAGGCCGGCGACCATCGGGTAGCCGTAGACGTAGGCGTCGGCGGCCAGGGCCTCCAGCTCGGGCTCGGTCATGGCGGCGTCTCCTCGGGGCCTGGGCCCGGCGAACCGATTCGGGCATTTCGGTACAGGTGGGATGCTATGCGGCCCCCGGACGATCAGCATCCCGGCTGCTTCCGGCGCGGGCGGGCTCCGCCCAGCGCGAACGACGGCATACCGAGGACCCTCCCCGGGACAGGCTTGCCGGTATGAAGATCCTCCTGCTCGGCGGCTCGTCCTTCCTGGGGCGGGCGTTCGCCTCCGAAGCCCTCGCACGCGGCCACGCGGTCACCACGTTCAACCGGGGCCGCTCCGGCGGCGACCTGCCCGGCGTCGAGGTCGTCCGCGGCGACCGCGACTCGGCCGACGACCTGGCGCGGCTGGTCGAGGACCGGCGCTGGGACACCGTGGTCGACACCTCGGCCCAGCAGCCCGCCCAGGCCGCGCTCTCCGCCCGGTTGCTGCGCGGACGCGCCGGCCACTACGTCCTGGTCTCCTCCGTCCACGCCTTCGCGGACTGGCCGGCCCAAGTGATCGACGAGTCCTCGGCCCTCCACCCCTGCCCGGCCGACACTCCGCCCGGCCAGGAGTTCAGCACCGCGCTCAAGGCCGGCTGCGAGCGCGCGGTGCTGGAACAGTTCGGGGCCGAGCACACCACGATCCTCAACAGCGGACTGCTGATCGGCCCGCACGAGCGCGGCGGCCGGCTCCCGTGGTGGCTGGAGCGGATGGCCCGGGGCGGCCGGGTGCTGGCACCGGGGGACCCGGAGCGGACGGTGCAGTTGATCGACGTCCGGGACTTCGCGGTGTTCGGGCTCGACCTGGTGACGGCGGGCACGGCGGGCCGCTACGTCACCACGGCGCCGCCCGGCCGGCTGACCTACCGGGAATTCCTGACGGGCTGCATCGCGGCGGTGGGGGCGGGCGGCGACGGCGACAGGGCCGGGGCCGAGTTGGTCTGGGTCGAGGACGCGCCGCTGCTGGCCGAGGGGCCGGACAGCGTCCAGCCGTGGAGCGAACTCCCCCTCTGGGCGCCCGGTCTGCCCACCATGGCCGGCGTCTGGCTCGCCGACACCACCCGGGCGGAGGCCGCCGGGCTGCGCTGCCGCCCGTTCGCCGAGACCGCGCGGGACACCTGGACCTGGCTGCAGGAACGCGGGCCGGCCGGCGACACCGAGGCCGACGGACGCAAGCGCGGCCGGATCGTGCACGGCATCGAGCCCGCGAAGGAGCAGCGGCTGCTGGCCGCGCGGCCCTGAGCGGGACCGCCGAGCAGAGCCACTGCCGCACAGGACCGCTGGGCAGGGCCTGCCGAGCGGAGCTGCGACCCCGGACGGAACGGCGACGCACGGCCCCGGAACGGGCCCGCAGCGGAGCGGCAGCCGACCGGCGGGCGCGGCCGTGCGCCGATCCAGAGCAGCTGGGTGCCGCTGGGCCGCAGGGTCTCGCTGATCGAGGGGATGGCCAGCGAGAGGACGGTC
>NZ_JBEXNT010000143.1:0-24217 GCF_040611255.1 Kitasatospora sp. NPDC002965
GACCGTCGTGGGCCCGGACCCTCGTCCCCCAGTACGCCGTCACCGCGAGATGGGCGTAGGTGCCCTGGAACAGCCCCTCCAACGGGCGCGGGTCGGGCCGCCAGGGAGCGTCGTACAGCCCCGTGTCGGCCGGGTCGTAGAGGTCCGCCCGGTCGAGCACCGCACCCAGCTTGACGTGCTGGAACTCGTGCGCCAGCAGGAGCGCGAGGGTGGGCGCGGTCGCCGGGCGGGCGATCCCGACCGCGCCGAAGGCCTGCCGGGCGGCGGCACTGACGTCCCTGCCGGGCGGGCCCGGACGCAACGGGGTGACGGTGGTCAGGCCGGCCCGCAGGCCGACGGCGTACTCGGGGAGGTCGCGGTCCAGCAGTTCGACGGCCTCCCGCAGCGCCCAGCTCCAGGCCGTGAGCTCGGGATCGTCCAACCGGTCGGCGACCGGCCACTGGTGGCTGTCCCGCTGCGGGTCGACGTCCTCCAGGGCGAGCGTCCAACCACCGGCCAGCGCGACCCGGCGGACCGGCCGCCAGCGCGGGTCCCCCTCACCGGGGCGGGCGGACGAACCGTCGTCGGCGCGGACGGCGAACCCCCGCGCCTCGCCGGTGACCACCGCTTCGCGGGCCCCCGCACCGAGGTCCAGCCGGCCGAGCGTGGGCAGGTGCAGCGCGCCGTCCCGGAGCGGGACGGCGACGGCGTCCCCGCGCCCGGCCCGGACCGCGGCGGCGGCGGCCAGCCCGGCCAGCGGCCCGAGCCCGGCGGCCGGGTCGCCGCCCAGCCGCCGGGCGGCCCACGCGCGGGCGTAGGGGTGGGCGAGCACCGCGTCCACCGCGGCGGGCGCGGCCGAGTCGAGCTCGGCGAGCAGCTCCCAGGCGGCCGAGCGGGCCAGCCCGGAGGTGCTCCGAACGGCGGCCAGCATCGCGCGTGTGATGGCGAGTTGGGAACGGTTCAGGGCGCGGACGGTGTCCGCTCCGCCGTGGCCGCGGGCCAGCTCGTCGAGCTGCGCCGCGGTGAGCCCGGCCGGCACCTCCGGCGCGCCGGCCTGCACCGGCAGGGCCGCGGGGACGGTGGCGCCGGGACCGCCAGGGCGGTCGGGACCACCCGGACGGCCAGGGCCGTCGGACCGGTCGGCGATGCCGTTGATCAGGTTCATGAGGTCCCCGCAGTAGACGGACGGGTGGTCGAAGCTGCCGCCGCCGTACCGGTGGGCGTACAGACCACCCCCGCAGGAGCGGACCACCGGACAGGCCCGGCAGGTCGCGCCGAGTCCGGCCAGGCCGGTCTGCCGGGCGGCCATCCCGGGGTGGAGGGCGACCTCGTCGAGGCTGTGGGTGAAGACGTCCAACCCGGTGGCGGGGGCTCCGTCGTACGCGGTCTTCAGGCTGTCGGCCTGCTCGAAGGTGCCGTCGGTCTCCAGGACCACCAGGGCGGAGGGTTCCAGACCGAGGGACTCGGTGAGGCTGGAGAGTCCGTGCCGGGTGCGGTGGACGGAGTCGAAGGTCCGGACGGCGAACGGGCGGCCGTCCGCCTCCCAGTGGTCGTAGACGGTGAGCAGCCAGTCCGCGTACGGGGCCGGACCACGTCCGGCGGGGCGCTTCGGCGGCTGCTCCCAGGTGGCGTGCGGGAGCAGGAAGTCGACGGCCGGGGGTTCGAGTTCGGCGAGCGCCTGGTAGACGGCGACCGGGTCGTTCTCGACGTCGACGGTGCAGAGCAGGCCGGCGTAGAGGTGCCGGTACTCGGGTCGGCGGAGGAGCGCCACCGCGCGGAGCACCTGCGGGTGGCTGGAGCGGCCGTCGGCGTAGCGCCGGTGGCGGTCGTTGGCGGCACGGTCGCCGTCCAGCGAGATCCCGACCCTGACGTCCAGTTCGGCGAAGAGGTCGCAGAAGGCGGGGCTCAGGAGCACACCGTTGGTGTGGATCCGCAGGTCGAGGGAGCAGCCGGGCGGCAGGGCCGCCCGGAACTCCTCGGCGGCGCGCCGCAGCCGTTCCGGGCCGGCCAGCAGGGGTTCCCCCCCGTGCAGGACGACCCGGACGGACGGCAGCCGATGCGTGGCCGCGTGCTCGCCGACACGTTCGGCGGCCTTGACCAGGACCTGGTCGCCGATGGCCCTGGGGCGCCCGCGCCAGCTGGTGTCCGCGTGCTCGTAGACGTAGCAGTGGTCGCAGGCCAGGTCGCATCGGCTGTGCACCTTGACGACGAATTGCGTCAGCGGCACCGGAGTTAGCGGCATCGGATTCGGTCGGATTCGCTCGGAGGGCAGCCGGCCCGGAGGGGGGTCGGGTCGGTCAGATCGAGGAATTGAAGGCGGCTACCGGCACCAGTCCGGAGTCCGCCCCCGGCAGGGCGCGACGCAGACGGGCGGCGAGTTCCTCCGCACCGAGTGCGGACAGATCGGCGAGCGAGAGGCGCTCGACCTTGTCCTGAGGGATCGTCAGTTCGGTGCCTGGCCTGGTGCTGGTTACCGGTGTCATATTCGTTCCTTCTGGCGCGGTTAGAACCTGCCGACAGTGGGTACTCCACTCGCTCGATCAATGTAGTGGCTGGGGAGGCCCGGCGCGGTACCTCGCATCGCACGAATCGGCGTCGACCCAGGTGCCGGGCCCCTGCACCCCGGAAATTCACCCGTCCAGCGGTCGCGCGCCCGCCGATTCCTACGCCCCGGGACCTCTCGCCCCGCCCGCGGGGCCGCCGCGGACGGGGCCCGGGCCGCCCCGGAGCCGCGCCGCGACCGGGGGCGGCCCCACGCCCCCACCCGGTCACTCGAACGCGCGCACCACCCGCGCCATCTCCGCCACGAACGCGTCGCCGGCGGCCGTGAGTTCGCCGCTCCCCGCCAGGGTGCGCAGGGCGGCCCCGGTGTGCACCCGCCACCGGACGTGCTCGCGCTCGGCCCGGTCCCGGTCCGGCGCGCCGGCCGCGAGCTCGGCCCGCCAGAAGTCCGTGACGCCCAGGTGCGCGTAGGCGCCCTGGAGCAGAGCGCCCGCCGGCCGCAGGTCCTGCCGCCAGGGGGCGTGGTGGACGGCGGCCCCGTTCGGCCGGTGGAGCGGCACCAGGTCCATCAGGGCGCCGAGTTGGACGTGCAGGAACTCGTGCACCAGGGCCAGCGCCAGCAGCACCGGCTCGGCCGGGAGGGAGGCCGCCACCGCGCCGTGCGCGCGCCGGGCGGCGCCGCTGACCGCCGACCCGTCCGGCGCCGGCAGCAGCGGCACGAGGGTGGTGACGCAGGCGGCCACCGCCTCGGCGTGCGTGCGGTGGCGGCGCACCAGGATCTCCCACGCTCCGGCCAGCATCACTCCCCAGGAGGCGAGTTCGGCGGATCCGAGCGGCCCCGTCACGGGCCGCCCGTAGCAGGCCCGGCGCGGGCCGGTGTGATCGAGCAGCGGGGTCCAACGCAGCCCGTCGCACTCCAACGGGACGGGCTCGCCGGCCGGCCCGCCCCGGACGAACTCCCCCAGCGCGCCGAGCGGGGCTCCGCCCCCGGTGGCCCCGCCGGCCGCCAGGGCGCGCAGGCAGTCGGCCGCCCACGCGTCCAACTCCGGTCGCAGCAGGACCTGTTCCCAGCGCTCCCGGTCGCTCCCGCGGAGCTCCGCGAGTTCCTCGTAGGCAGCCGCGAAGCCGCCGTCGGCCGCCGGGAGCGCCCGCCGCAGGGCGAGCAGCAGCAGCGCCCGCTTGCTCACCTGCCCGGCCCGCAGCAGCCGGACGGCCCCGGTCCCGCCGCGCGCGGCGGCGAGCGCCCGGAAGGTCTCCGCGTCCACCCCGTGCCGGGGCAGCCCGGCCCCTCCCCTGGCGGCGGGCACCCCGGGCGCCGGCCCACCCACCCCGGCAGAGCCGCCCACCGCATGCGCGCCCGTCGTCGCACCCATCACCGGCCTCCTCGACCCGTCGTACCCGCCACCGCTCCCGACACCGCTCCCGACACCGGCGCACGGCCCAGCCCTGCCACGTCCTGCCGCAGCCGCCCCGCGATGTGGTGGATCAGCCGGGCCAGGTCCGCGCAGTACACCGAGGGCCGCCCGAAGTGCCCGTCGCCGTAGCGGTGGGCGTAGAGGCCGCCGCCGCAGACCGTCGCCAGCGGACAGGCGGCGCAGACCGGGCCGAGCCCGGCCAAGCCGCGCTGACGGGCCCGGAAGGCCGGGTGGGCGGCGGCGGTCGCGAAGTCGTGGCGCCACACGTCCAGGCCCGTCCCGGGCGCACCGTCGTACGCGGCCTTGAGGCTGTCCGCCTGCTCGATCGCGCCGTCCGTCTCGACCACCACCAGGTCCACCGGGGCCAGGCCGACGGCCTCGCTGGCGGCCCGCCCGCCGAGCAGCAGCACGGCGAGCTCCTCGAAGAGCCGTACGCCGGTCTCCCGGCGCGGCGCGCCGTACCAGCGGTCGAAGGCGGCGATCAGCCACCGCGCGTACGGCGTCGGTCCGTCGTCCCCGGCCGGGCCCGGCGGGGCCGGGGGCGCCGTCCGCCGCAGTCCGGGCGGCTGGGCCTCCCAGGTGCCGTGCGGCAGCAGCAGGTCGACCCGGGGCGGCGCGAACTCCAGCAGGGCCTCGTAGGTGGCCACGGGGTCGGCGGCGAGGTCCACCACGCAGAGCAGTCCGGCGAACAGCTCCCGGTGCTCGGCGGACCCCAGCAGTCGGACCGCCGCCGCCGTGCGTTCCCAGCTGCCCGCGCCGGAGCGGAACCGCCGGTGCCGGTCGTGATCGGCGGGCGCGCCGTCCAGCGAGACGCCGACGCCGACACGGTGCCGGTGCAACACCTCCCACAGCGCGGGCTCGGTGAGCAGCCGCAGTCCGTTGGTCTGCAGGCTGAACCGGACGCGTGGCGCGCAGGCCGTCAACTCCGCCAGCAGGGCTTCGAGATGGTCCGCACCGACGAGCAGCGGCTCGCCGCCGTGCAGGATCACGCCGACCTCGTCGAGCCCGTGGCGCTCCGTGTGCTCGGCGATCCGGCGGGCCGTCCGCCGGACCGTCCCGATCGCCATCCGCCGCGGCCGGTCACGCCAACTCTGGTCCGCCGCCTCGTACATGTAGCAGTAGTCACAGGCCAGGTTGCACCGACTGTGGATCTTCAGCAGATACTGCCGGAACGGCACCATGGAGGCGAGCCTAGCGCCGCGGCGTCCGCGACCCGCAGGCGATCCGACGGTCCGTCACACGGACGGCGGCTCGATGTCCGAGTCCAGCCGCAGGCCCGCCAGGACCGCCACGGTCGTCGGGTGTTCGTCCCCCAGGGTGCGCCGCGCCCGCCGGGCGCAGTCGGCGCGCAACTGGGCCGCGCGCTCCCGTTCGCCCGCGGCGGCGAGCGAGAGCGCGAGGTTGGAACCGATGCCGATGGCGTCGTAGTGGTCCGGGCCGAGGGTCTCGACCATGAGCGGCCGGGCCTCCTCCTCCAGGGCGAGGGCGGCGGCGGGCTCCCCCACCAGCACCAGGTCGTTGGCGTGGTTCATCATCGCGATCGGGATGTAGAGGTGCCCGTCGCCGAGGACGGCCCGGAACTGGTCCAGCGTCCGCCCGGAGAGCTCGCGGGCCTCCTGGCCGCGGCCGGCGAGCCGGAGGTAGACGGAGAGGTTGTTGGCGCCGGCCAGGGTGACCGGGTGGTCCTCCCCGAGGTAGTCCCGGTACCGGGCGAGGGCCCGCTCGGCGAGCTGGATGGCCCGGTCGGTGTCGCCGAGCGCGTTGAGGTCGCTGGCCAGGTTGGTCGCGGCGGCCAGGGTGTCGGGGTGCTCGGGCCCGTTGATGTCGAGGTAGCGCTGGTAGATGTCCTCGTCGATCTCCAGCGCCTCGTTGTAGCGGCCGGCCCGGCGCAGCGCGACGGCGAGGTTCTTGCGGGCGCGCAGGGTGTCGGTGTGGCCGTCGCCGATGGTCTGCTGGTAGATCCGGACGGTCTCCTCCAGCAGGTCCAGCGCCTCCCGCAGCCGGCCGGTCTCGCGCAGGTCGCGGGCGTAGTTGGAGGCCGAGGAGAGCGCGTAGAGGCTGTGCGCCCCGAGCGCCTCCCGCTGCTGGAGGTAGTTGCTGCGGTGGCGTTCCAGGGCGGCCCGGCGGTCCCCCGCGAGGTAGTCGGAGACGGCCAGGTTGTTGGTGATCATGAGGGTGCGCGGGTGGTCGGGTCCGAGCGTGCGCCGGGCCGCGTCCAGCGTCCGGCGGTCCAGCGCCCGGGCCTCCCGGTAGCGGCCGAGCGAGCGCAGGTCGGCGCCGAGGCTGTTGGCGACGGCGAGGGTGTGGGAGTGCTCCGGCCCGAGGGTGGCGGTGAACCGCTCCAGGATGTCCTTGTCCATCGCGTACGCCTCGTGCAGGGCGCCCTGGGAGCGGCGGATGTTGCTGAGCTGGGTGCGCAGCATCAGGGTCTGCGCGTCGTTGTCGGCGTCGAAGCCGGGGCCGCCGAAGCCGGGCCGCCGCCAGTGCTCCAGGGTGCGCTCGGCGAGCTCGCGGCCGGACTCGTGCAGGCTGCGCTTCCACTGGTAGCGCACCGAGTCGATGATCCACTGCCGGACGTCCTCGTCGGCGCTCCCGGTCGCGGCGGACGGCCAGAGGTGGGGCAGCAGGGCGGCGTACTGCGGCCAGTTGGCGGGGACGTCGGGCTCGCCGGGGTTGGCGGCGGCGAGCGCGGCGTGCACCACGCCCCGGATCTCGGACCGCTCGTGCCCGTCCACCTGGTCGCGGAGCACCGCCTGGACCAGCCGGTGCACGGTGATGGTCCCGCTGCCCTGGTCGGTACGGGCCAGGCCGTACCGGTTGATCGCGCGCAGGAACTCGCCGATCGCCAGCTTGTCGCGGGGCGCGCGGGGCGGCAGGCGCAGGGCGTGGGTCACCGGCCGGCTGTAGAGCAGCCGCATCGGGATGGCGTCCGGGCCGAAGAAGGCACAGATCTCCAGGATCTGGGCGGCCGGCGCGTTGACGCCGCGCAGCTCCTCCACCGAGATCCGCCAGGTCGCGGCGGCGGAGTGCGGGTACTCGGCGGGGCGGAGCCGGGTGCGCTCCAGCATCTCGGTGAGGGCGTCGTCGAGCAGTTCCAGGTAGGTGGAGAACGGCATCGAGGTCTCCTGCAGCCAGACGGCGGCCTGCCCGATGGCGAGCGGGAGGTCGCCGAGCCGGTCGGCGACCTGGTCGGCGTCGGCGGGGGCGAGACCGGTGTTGAAGCGGCGCAGCAGCCGGATGCTCTCCTCCCGGAGGAACACGTCGACCTCCGCCAGCCCGGCGTGCTTGGACCAGCCCTGGTTGCGGGAGGTGATCAGCACGTGGCCGCCGGAGGGGCCGGCCGGCAGCCAGGGCGCGAGCTCGTCGGGGGTGCCGGCGTTGTCGTAGACCAGCAGCCAGCGCCCGTGGGGCTGGCCGCGGCGCAGCGCGTCGAGCACGGCGGCGGCGGTGTGCGCGACGTCGTCGCTGCTCTCCACCCCGAGCCGGGGCGCCAGCTCGGCGAGCTTCTGCGGGATGTTGGCGGGTTCCTCGGCGGGCACCCACCAGACGACGTCGTAGGCGGCCTTGAAGCGGTGCGCGTACTCGGCCGCGATCTGCGACTTGCCCGCGCCGCCGAAGCCGTACAGCACCTGGCTGAGGACGGCGGCGGACCCGGCGGTGAAGCGGTTGCGGAGCAGTTCGAGGAGCCGGCCGCGACCGGTGAAGGAGGCGTTGCGCGAGGGCACCTCCTGGATCCGCGGCGCGGCCCCGGGGAAGCGTGCAGGAGTGGCGAACTCGCCGCTGTCGGTGTCCGGTTGGCGGCTCGAACCGGGCGGCGGACCGAGCTCGTTGTAGAGCTGGGACTCCGCGAGCAGGGCGGAGGAGCGGACGAGGTCGGGCGCGGCCGGGCCGACGAACGGGCGGGGCACCGGCTCGTCCGAGCCCTGGAGCCGCAGCGCGACCAGCAGCGGTGAACCGCTGACCGGATCGCGCCCGCCGAGCAGCTGCCAGGCCTCGGCGGCGCGGGCCAGCGCGGTGTACTCGGGCGAGAGCAGGGCGAGCATCCGGCCCTGCCCGTCCAGCGGGCCGGCGGCCTCCGGGGGCGGCCCGGTGTGCGTCTCCGCGGCGTTGTGCAGCGAGGTCTGGTAGCCGAAGCCGGTGAGGGTGGCCGCGGCCCACTCGGCCCACATCCGGTCCTCGGGGGCGTAGCTGACGTACACCTGGCGGGGCGTGGTGCGGGTGGAGCGCAGGTAGGCGCCGTACAGCCGGCGGCGGGCCTCGCCGGTGAGCGGGCGCAGCGTGCGGACCCGGCCGTCGGTGATCCAGGCGGCCAGCCGTTCGAAGGCGTTGAGCAGGCTGCGCGCCTCCTGCGGTCGGTCGGCGACGGTGGCGGGCACCTCCTCGTACGCGTAGAAGGGCTTGTAGGGGACTTCGACGTCGCTCCAGTAGCCGACCCGGCGGTCGGCCGGGAGCCAGCGGCCGAGGTAGGGGGCGAAGGCCTCGCGGGCGTAGTCCCGGCCGGCCTCCAGCCGCTCCTGTTCGGCGTCCTCGACCCGCATCGGGACGGGCAGCACCCGGATCGCCCGCTCCTCGGCCTCGGCGATGGTGCGCGCGGCGTCGACCCCGCCGCGGATGTTCTGGGCGCTGAAGGTGAAGCAGTCGACGACGGTGTCGGGCATCAGCACGGTGCAGATGCCGGAGGTGTCGCTGACCCCGGTGCGGCTGTCGATCAGCACGTAGTCGTAGGCCAGCGCCCAGCGTTCGCGCAGCTCGCGCAGGAACTCTCCGCCCCGGATGTCCCGGCCGTGGTAGAAGCTGCGCCAGTTGAAGCTGGTCACGGCGGCGGGGTACGCGGCGTTCTGCCGGCCGGCGGGCAGGAAGTCGAGGCGGCCGCCGTCCGGCAGGTCGAGCGCGAGTCCGCAGATGTAGGCGTCGAGCCGGCCCGGCTCGTCCAGCCAGGCACCGGGGGCGAGGCCGGCCGGCCCCACCGCGGAGGGCAGCGCCTGCTTGACGTAGGCGCGCAGCAGGTCGATCAGGCCGTCGGTGGCGTGCAGCTCCGGGTCGACCAGCAGCGGGTGGTAGTAGCGGTGCAGGCCGGGCGCCTCCAGGTCCCAGTCGACCACGAGGACGCGCAGGCCGCGGCTGGCCAGGATCCAGCCGACGTTGGCCAGGGCCATGGTTCTGCCGGTGCCGCCCTTGAAGGAGTAGAAGGTGACGACCGTTCCCGGTCCGGTCCGCTCCGGCTCCAGGCCGGGCTCAGCGAACATCGTCCTGATCCCCCTTCAGCGGCACTGCCGCGCCGTCCGGGCTGCGGCGCGGGCCCGGTGGCCACGCCGGCACGGCCAGCCCGGGCATCGCCGGACCGGCCTCCGCACCGCCCGGACCGAGGCCGAAGACGGCACCGTCGCCATCGTCCCCCCAATCGAAGTTGTCGTCCATGAGCTTGTTCTGAGCGACCGTCACCATGATGGTGAGCTGGTTGTCGAAGCTCTCCCGGGGCACCGCGACGCGGAACAACTGCTCCGGGTCGCTCCGGCGCAGCCAGCTCCGGCGGAACACGCCGCGCACGCCGGCCCAGAGCGCGTCACGCTCCGGGCCGGCGGCCGGGTCGCCGCTGCCGACCGGGACCATCACCCCGGTGACCGGGTGGTTCTGCTCGTCGTACTCGCGCAGCGCCGTCCGGTAGGCGTCGCTGCCGGCCACCCACGGGTCCACCAGCAGCACGCTCACCTGGTTGTCCTCACGGGCCCGGTCGAGCCACTCGCCGAGGCCGGGGGCGACCTCCTCCAGGGTGGTGGTGTGCCCGGCCGCGGTGATCACCTGCTGGGCCCGGACCACCAGGGACGGGTGGGTCGGCGGATGGTACGGGGCCCAGTGCCAGGGTTTGGCGCCGTACCAGCCGCCCCGGCGGGCGGGTCCGGGCTGGGCGGGGGCGGCACCGGGCCCGGCCTGACCGGGGACCGCGCCGTCGGGCGCCCGTTCCGCGCCCCGGCCGGGCGGCGGGTCGGAGGCCCGCCCCGCGGCGACGAAGAGCCGGACCATCCCGGCCGTGGGCGCGGGCCGCACGGCGGGCGCCACCGGGAAGTAGCCGCGGACGGCGCCGAGGTCGAAGTCGGGCAGCTCGGTGAGCCGGCGGGCGGCGGCGTCCCTGATCCGCTCGGCCACCACCCGCACCACCTGCCGGTACTCGGCGCCGAGCGGGTCCGTGCGCAGCAGGTCGCGAAGGCCCGAGCGGACGTAGGTCTCGCCCATGCCCTGCTGGACGTACTGGATCTTCAGGACCTCGTCGGGCAGCGCGTCCGGCAGGGACTCCCAGAGCACCGGGACGAGCGCCGGGACGACGTCACCGGCCAGCTCCTCGTGCCGGCGGACCCGGCCGCGGAAGGCCGTCCACTCCTTGCCGCAGTAGAGGCTCGCGAAGTAGGCCGGGGAGTAGAGCGCCACCATGGTCCGGCAGCGGGCCAGCATGCGGGCCAGCTGCTGCTCCCAGTTGTCGCCGAGGCGCAGCCGCTCGGTGTCCCGGTAGGCGATCTCGTCGGCGCCGGCGGCGGGCTCGATCAGGCCGAGCTCGTCCCTCAGGTCGTTGAAGAACTGGTCGACGAAGGCGTCCTCGGCCTCGTAGTCGCGACGCGCGTAACTGAAGAAGAAGTACGGTCGCATGACATCCCCCGGACCTGACTGTGCCGCGCCTGCGCTGGTGTCATACCCAGCATGTCGCGAACTCCACCGGTCGCGCGGGCGAGTCGGCAAACCCGACCGCGAGGAACGGGACGACCGCGGCGGGAACCGGGACGGCTACAGCGCGGACTGGAAGGCCGCGAAGGGCTCCGCACCGGGGGCCAGGGCGTCCGCGACGACCCGGCGCAGGAGTTCGCCGAGCACGGTGTCGGGCAGCGCGTCGAGCTCGCCGAGCGGCAGGGCGGTGACGTCGACCAGGTCAGAGCCGAGCCCAGAGGCGGTTTCCGCGCCGGTGACGCCCATCAGTCCCTCACTCGATCGTCTCGGCCCGGGGGCCGGCGGCCGGGCCGGAGGCCCGGCCTGCGACGCGCATCCTACACCTGATCTTGACGGGCCATCAGTTCCGCTGCGGGCGCCGCGCCAGGCTTCACGGGCAGAGCCGCTCCACCCGCCAGCCGGTCGGCGCGGCCGGGTCGGCCAGGTAGCGCAGCCGGTCGTGCAGCCGGTTCTCCCGGCCCTGCCAGAACTCGACGATCTCCGGCACCACCCGGTAGCCGCCCCAGAACGGCGGCACCGGCACCCCCTCGCCCTCCGGGTAGCGCCGCTCCAGCTCCGCGTACCGCTGCTCCAGCACCTCGCGGGAGGCGACCGGGCTGGACTGCTCGCTGGCCCAGGCGCCGAGCTGCGAGCCGTGCGGGCGCGTCCGGAAGTAGGCGGCGGTCTCGTCCCGGCCGACCTTCTCCACCCGGCCCTGGACGATCACCTGGCGGGCCAGCGCGATCCACGGGAAGAGCAGCGCCGCGTGCGGATTGGCGGCCAGCTCGGTGCCCTTGCGCGAGCCGTAGTTGGTGAAGAAGACGAAGCCGCGGGCGTCGAACCCCTTGAGCAGGACCGTCCGCGAGCCGGGCCGCCCCTCGGCGTCGGCGGTGGAGAGCACCATGGCGTTGGGCTCCACCACCCCGGCCTCGTCCGCGTCGTGGAACCACCGGGTGAACTGGGCGACCGGCTCCGCGGCGAGCCGCTCCTCGACCAGCCCCTCGTGCGCGTAGTGCTTGCGCATCACGGTGAGGTCCGGTCCGGGGCGGGCCTCGTCGGCCAGGATCCGGGTGACGGGGGTCAGGGGCGTCGACTGGGCGCGGTCCGGGGTCTGCACGTCAACATCATCCCGTACGACAAGCAACCGGCACCGCTACCTCCGGACAAACCCCGGTGGGAGATAAGGTGACTCGCCACCGTTCGGCCGCCCGTCGTACGGTGATTTGTCCGGAATCTGGGCCGCGGTTCCGGAGATTCGCCGGACACGACCGGTCTTCGGGCGAAAAGTCAAGCGGGCCCCCGGAAAACATCAGCACGGTGGTGTATGGCGTAATGCACCCCGTGCCTGTCACCCTGGCACCGAGTGCCAACCACCATTCGGTCACAGGCGTGCCTCCCCACCACGGCGGCCCGCCGATCGCAGAACTGAAGGAGCCGTGCATGTCCGACTTCGTACCCGGGCTCGAAGGTGTCGTCGCTTTCGAGAGCGAGATCGCCGAACCCGACCGTGAAGGCGGCGCCCTGCGGTACCGAGGCGTCGACATCGACGACCTGGTCGGCCACGTCTCCTTCGGCCATGTCTGGGGCCTGCTGGTCGACGGCAAGTTCAACCCCGGCCTGCCGGCCGCCGAACCCTTCCCGATCCCCGTCCACTCCGGCGACATCCGGGTGGACGTGCAGTCCGCCCTCGCCATGCTCGCCCCGGTCTGGGGCCTCAAGCCGCTGCTGGACATCGACGCCGAGCAGGCCCGCGACGACCTCGCGCGCGCCGCCGTCATGGCCCTCTCCTACGTGGCCCAGTCCGCCCGCGGCCAGGGTCTGCCGATGGTCCCGCAGAGCGAGATCGACAAGGCCGAGACGGTCGTCGAGCGGTTCATGATCCGCTGGCGGGGCGAGCCCGACCCGAAGCACGTCAAGGCCATCGACGCCTACTGGACGTCCGCCGCCGAGCACGGCATGAACGCCTCCACCTTCACCGCCCGCGTCATCGCCTCGACCGGCGCCGACGTCGCGGCCGCCCTCTCCGGCGCGGTCGGCGCGATGTCCGGCCCGCTGCACGGCGGCGCGCCGTCCCGGGTGCTCGGCATGATCGAGGAGATCGAGCGCACCGGCGACGCCACCACCTGGGTCAAGAACGCGCTGGACAAGGGCGAGCGCCTGATGGGCTTCGGCCACCGCGTCTACCGCGCCGAGGACCCGCGTGCCCGCGTGCTGCGCCGCACCGCCAAGGAGCTCGGCGCGCCGCGCTTCGAGGTCGCCGAGGCGCTGGAGAAGGCCGCGCTGGAGGAGCTGCACAACCGCCGTCCGGACCGCGTGCTGGCCACCAACGTCGAGTTCTGGGCCGCCATCATGCTGGACTTCGCCGAGGTCCCCGCACACATGTTCACCTCGATGTTCACCTGTGCCCGGACCGCCGGCTGGTCGGCGCACATCCTGGAGCAGAAGCGCACGGGCCGGCTCGTGCGCCCCGCTGCGCGCTACATCGGCCCCAACCCGCGCAGCCCCCACGACATCGAGGGCTACGAGGCCATCGCCCGCTGAGTCCGCCGGGCCACCGGGCCGCCGGGCCACCAGGTCACCGGGCCGCCGAGCCGCCGGGCCGGCTGATTCCGCCGCTCACGGTGCGGGGCACTCCGCGCCCCGCGTGCACCGCGCGCCCTGCACGCCCCCCGGCCACCCCGACCGCCCTGAACTGAGCCCCTGTGAAACAGCGGGTCCGGTACCGACCGGACCCGCTGTTTCCGCAGCTCGCGGCCGGGAAGATCGCATCTCAGCGGGCGGACTCCCGTCGATTCCCGGTCGACCCGGCCGGTAGGCTGCCGCCCGTGGCTCAGATCCAGATCCCCGCTGACATCAAGCCCGCAGACGGCCGTTTCGGCTGCGGCCCGTCCAAGGTGCGCCCCGAGGCCCTGAGTGCCCTCGCCGCCACCGAGACCTCCCTGCTCGGCACCTCGCACCGCCAGGCCCCGGTCAAGAACCTGGTCAAGCGCGTGCGCGAGGGCGTGAGCAGCCTCTTCTCCCTCCCCGAGGGGTACGAGGTGGTCCTCGGCAACGGCGGGTCCACCGCCTTCTGGGACATCGCGGCTTTCGGCCTGGTGCGGGAGAAGTCCCAGCACCTCGACTTCGGTGAGTTCTCGTCCAAGTTCGCCTCCTCGGTCAAGGCCGCGCCGTGGCTCGCCGAGCCGAGCGTGATCAAGACCGCCCCGGGCACCCACCCGCTGCCGGTCGCCGAGGCCGGCGTGGACGTCTACGCGCTCACCCACAACGAGACCTCGACCGGTGTCGCGATGCCCATCGCGCGTCCGGCCGGCGGCGACCAGGGCTCGCTGGTCCTGGTGGACGCCACCTCGGGTGCCGGCGGCCTGCCGGTGGACATCACCGAGACCGACGTCTACTACTTCGCCCCGCAGAAGTCCTTCGCCGCCGAGGGCGGTCTCTGGCTGGCGACCTTCTCCCCGGCCGCGCTGGAGCGCGCCGCCGAGATCGCCGGCTCCGGCCGCTACATCCCGCCGTTCTTCGACCTGCCGACGGCCATCGACAACTCGTCGAAGGACCAGACGTACAACACCCCGTCGATCGCCACCCTGTTCCTCCTGGCCGACCAGCTGGAGTGGCTCAACGGCAACGGCGGGCTCGACTGGGCCGTCGCCCGTACGGCTGATTCCTCGTCCCGCCTGTACGGCTGGGCCGAGAAGTCCTCGTTCGCCAGCCCGTTCGTGGCGAACCCGGACGAGCGTTCGCAGGTGGTCGGCACGATCGACTTCGACGACGCCGTGGATGCCGCCGCCGTCGCCAAGGCACTGCGTGCCAACGGCATCGTCGACACCGAGCCGTACCGCAAGCTGGGCCGCAACCAGCTGCGCGTCGCGATGTTCCCGGCCGTCGACCCGGCCGACGTCGAGGCGCTCACCGCCTGCATCGACTACGTGGTCGGACAGCTCTGATCCCGACCGGTCGGCACGACGGACGAAGGGCCACCGCCTCCGGGCGGTGGCCCTTCCCGTTCTCCGGGGACGTCTGCGGCCCCCTCGCCGGGGACGCTACTGGCCGACCAGTGAGCTGATCAGCACGACGACCAGCAGCAGCACCAGGGCTCCGGTCACGATACGCATACGAGTCTTGGGATCCACGGTCAACGAGCGTACCCCCGGCCCGCCGGCGGTCAGACGCCGAGGTTGGACCCCCCGCTCGCGTCCAGGTTCTGGCCGGTGACCCAGCGGGCGTCGTCGGAGGCGAGGAACGCGACGACGTCCGCGACGTCGGACGCCTCGCCGACCCGGTCGAAGGCCGAGTAGGCGGCGACCCGGGCGCGCGCCCGCGGGTCGTCCAGCCAGGGGTTGACGTCCGTGGCGACCACGCCCGGCAGCACCGCGTTGACGGTGATCCCGCGCGGTCCCAGCTCCTCGGCGAGGGTGAGCGTCAGGGTGTTCAGCGCCCCCTTGGTCATCGCGTAGGCGATCGCCGTCGGGAACGCCACCCGGGTGACGCCGGAGGAGACGTTGACGATCCGGCCGCCGTCGCGCAGCCGCTCCAGGCCGTGCCGGACGACGAAGAACGGCGCCCGCGCGTTGACCGCGAACACCTTGTCGAAGTCGGCCTCGGCCACCTCGTGGATCCGCCCGTACTGGCCGATCCCGGCGTTGTTGACCAGGATGTCCAGGCTGCCCGCCGCCCCCTGCCCGGCCGGCCCCCGGCCTTCTGCCCCTTCCCCCGCCGCCCTCTGCCCTGCCAGCCCCGCGTCGAAGGCGGCCCAGAGCGCTTCGGCGTCGCCGGGGACGCCCAGCTCGGCACCGACCGCGAAGGCCCGGCCGCCGGCGTGCTCGATCGTCTTGACGACCTCCTCGGCCGCCGCCGCGTTCCGTCCGTAGTGGACGGCGACCAGGGCGCCGTCCCGCCCCAGCCGCTCGGCGATCCCCCGCCCGATGCCCCGGCTGCCGCCCGTGACCAGCGCCGTCCTCCCCGCCAGCCTGCCCGTCGACGTCCCCATGGCCATGCCCTCCCATTTATGTAGCGATCGCTAATGAAAGGAACCGTAGCACGCCTTCTGTAGTGGTCGATATAGAATCTCCCCATGGCGACGACGAGCAGCGCGAAGAGCGGCACCACCACGACGGGAGCGGGCGCCGCACCGACCACCGGCGCCCGGGCCGGCGCCGCGCAGCGCGGCCGGCCCCGCTCCTTCGACCGCGAGGCCGCCCTGGAGCAGGCGTTGCGGCTGTTCTGGGAACGCGGCTACGAGGCGACCTCGGTCGCCGACCTCACCGCCGTCATGGGCATCCGCCCGCCGAGCCTCTACGCCGCCTTCGGCGACAAGCGCGCGCTCTTCGACGAGGTGGTCGCCCGCTACCGGGAGAGCCACGGCGCCTACTCCGCCCGCGCGCTCGCCGAGGAGCCCACCGCCCGGGCGGGGGTGGCCCGGATGCTGCGCGAGGCCGCCGCCGAGGCCACCGACCCCGACCACCCGTGGGGCTGCCTGCTGATCAGCTCGACGGTCAACTGCACCTCGCCGGAGGTGGTCGAGGCCGTCCGGGCGCTGCGCAACGCCAACGTCCGGGCCCTGGAGTCGCTGATCCGCGCCGACGTCGCGGCCGGGCACGAGCCCGCCGGGGCCGACCCGGCGGCGCTGGCCCAGTTCACCGCGACCGTGGTCCAGGGCATGTCGCAGCGCGCCCGCGACGGCGCGACCCGCGCCGAGCTGGAGCGGGTCGCCGCCGACGCGATGCGCGTGTGGCCCTGACCGGGCCCCTAGGACCCCGGTAGGCCCGGTTCCGGCCTGCCCCGGCCCGCCCGGTTCCGGCCCGCCCCGGCCTGTGGGAACCGGGCCCGCGGGAACCGGGCCTGTGGGAACCGGGCCCGCGGGCCGGCTCTCAGCTCCAGCGGGCCAGCGGCCAGGAGCGGACCGTCTCGTAGTGCGCGAACCCGCCGTCCTGCTCGCTCTTCATCAGGTGCAGCTCGGCGGCCTCCCACTCCGGCCCCCGGTACTCCCCGAGCGCCAGCGCCAGCCCGTCCAGCTCCGCCGCCGCCACCCGCTGCACCGCCCGCCGGTGCCCGCGCGTCGAGCCGGCCCGGGCCAGGGTCAGATGCGGGTGGAAGCTGAACGCGTCCACCTCACCCACCACCCCGGCGGTGGCGTCGTTCACCGCCTCGGCCAGCCGGCGCAGCGCCCAGGTCCGGCCCTCCACCCCGGCCCAGAGCACCCGGTCCCCGAACCGGCCGGCGCCGGCCAGCCGCAGCGGGTGCGCCGCGTGCACCTCGGCCACCCCGGCCAGACCCGTTTCGAGCTCCGGCACCCGCTCGACCGGCACCTCACCGAGGAACGCCAGCGTCAGGTGCCAGCCCTCGACCGCCGTCCAGCGGAGCCGGTCGGCCCCGGGCAGCTCGCGCACCGGCGCCACCGCGTCGACCAGCCCCTGCAATGCCTCCACCGGCGGCAGCACCGCCACAAAGAGCCTCATGGGGCCATCTTCCCGCGCACGACGGTTTGGGCTAGAACGGTTTTCATGAAGATCCGTAACGGGGGTCCCGAGGACATCCCCGACATCCTCGCCCTGCTCGACGGCGCCGTCGCCTGGCTCGCCTCCCAGGGCCGGACGCGGCAGTGGGGCAGTCACTCGTTCAGCGGCACCCCGGCCAGGGTGGAGCACATCGCGAAGTACGGCGCCGAGCCGTACCTGATCCGGCTCGCGGTGGCCGACGACGGCCGGGCGGTCGGCTCCTGCGTCCTCTCCGAGGAGCGGCCCGACTACGCCACCCCGGTGGACGAGCCCGAGGTGTACATCCGCAACCTGGTGACCGACCGGTCCCGGAAGGGCTCGGGGATCGGCGCCGCGCTGATCGCCGACGCGATCGAGGAGGCCCGCCGCCGGGGCATCGGCCTGCTCCGGGTGGACTGCTTCGCCGGGGGCGACCGCAAGCTGGTCGGCCGGTACCGGGCGCTCGGCTTCACCGAGACGGAGTCCTTCGAGGTCGAGCAGCCGGCCGGCCCCTGGCAGGGCCAGATCCTCGCGATCAGGGTCTGAGCCGCCGGCCCGGCACGAGCCCGCCGGACGGCGCCCGCCCCGGCCCGGCTCCCTCCGCCCGGACCCCTCCGCCGCCCGGACCCGTCCGCCGCCGGCCCGGCCCCCCTCCGCGGGGTCCGGGCCGGTGCGGCGTCAGCAGGCGGCGGCGAGCTCGGACTTGGCCGGCGCCGCGGTGCGCGGCACGAGGGCCACCACCCGGCCGCCGTGCCCCGGGTGCAGGGCGAAGCGGAGCCGCAGGTCGGCGCTGCGGGCCAGCACCAGGCCGACCACACCGGCCGCCAGGGCCGAGACCAGTCCACAGGCCAGCAGCCCGAGCCGGGGCCCGTACGAGGCGGTGACCCAGCCGACGATCGGCGCGCCGATCGGCGTGCCACCGGTGAACACCAGCACCAGCAGGCCCATCACCCGGCCGCGCATCGCGGGCTCGGTGGCCAGCTGGAGCGCGGCGTTGACCGAGGTGTTGAAGCTCAGCCCGAACACGCCGATCAGGGTGAGCAGCGCGGCGAAGGTCCAGTAGCCGGGCGCGAACGCGGCCACCACCTCCAGCAGGCCGAAGGCCAGCGCGGCGCCCACCAGCCGGCGCAGCCTGGGCGCGCCGCGCCGGGCCGCGATCAGCGCGCCGGTCAGCGAGCCGACCGCCATCGCGGTGTTCAGCAGGCCGTACTGCCCTGCGCCGACGTGGAAGGTGTCGGTCGCGAAGCCGGAGAGCAGCGTCGGGAAGTTGAAGCCGAAGGTGCCGATGAACCCGGCCAGCACCATGGGCCAGAGCAGTTCCGGCCGCTCCTTCACGTACCGCAGGCCCTCGCGCAGCTGGCCCTTCTCACGGGCGATCGGCGCGGTCGGGCGCAGTTCGCCCGGCCGCATGGCGAGCAGCCCGCCGATCACGGCGGCGAAGGAGAGCGCGTTCACCGCGAACGCCCAGCCGCTGCCGACCGCGGCGATCAGCAGGCCCGCCACGGCGGGGCCGACCAGCCGGGCGGTCTGGAAGTTGGCGGCGTTCAGGCTGACCGCGTTGGCGAGGTCCTTCGGGCCGACCATCTCGGAGACGAAGGCCTGCCGGGTCGGGTTGTCCACCACGGTGACCAGGCCGAGCAGCAGCGCGAAGACGTACACGTAGTACGGGGTCACGACGCCGCCGACGGTCAGCACGGCGAGGCCGGCGGCGAGCAGGCCCATCGCCCCCTGGGTGAAGATCAGCAGCCGGCGCTTGGGCATCCGGTCCGCGAGCACCCCGCCGAACAGGCCGAGCAGCAGCATCGGCAGGAACTGCATGGCGGTGGTGATGCCGACGGCGAGCGGGCTGCCGGTGAGGCTGAGCACCAGCCAGTCCTGGGCGATCCGCTGCATCCAGGTACCGGTGTTGGACACCACCTGACCGGCGAAGTAGTAGCGGTAGTTGCGGACGCGCAGGGAGGAGAACATCCCCCCGGGCCGGGTGAAACGGTCACCGGCCGGTGCGTCGGCCTCCGCCGTGGGAGGCGTGGCCTCGGAGAGGGGCCGCGCGGGGCGCGCCGCGGGAGGGGTGGCGGCGGGCGCCGGGTGGGCGCGGCCGGGAGCGGCGGGGTCCTCCGCCGCGGTGCGTTCGTCGGGGTCGTCGTCGCCGTTGCCCGGCAGCCCCGTCGGGGCGGGTGCCTGGGCGTCGGCTGCCGCGGCGCCCGCTGCGGCGGGGTCGGCGGTCCGGTGGTCGTCGGTACGGATGGCGGCGCTGGCTGCGGCCGGCGGTGTCACGGTGGTCTCCCCTCGCGGCGCGACGGCCCGTGGCATGGCCGTCGCGCTCCTGGTTTCGGTGGTCGGTCCTGCGGTGATGCGGTTCTCCTTCGTCCTCCGGCGGCTGACCGGAACGGCGGTGCCTAGAGGTGTGCGAGCTTGTAGAGCACGGGCGCGGCCTCGCGGAGGACGGCCCATTCCTCCTCGTCGAGCCCCTCGGCGAGCTCGGCGAGCCAGGCGTTCCGGCGGCTTCGGCTCTCCGCCAGGATCGTCTCGGCCTGTTCGGTACTGCTGACGACCACCTGACGGCGGTCCTCCGGGTGCGGCTCGCGCCGCACGAGGCCCTTCTCCTCCAGCATCGCGACGATCCTGGTCATCGAGGGCGGCTGTACGTGCTCCTTCCGGGCGAGCTCACCCGGTGTGGCCTTCCCGCACCGTGCGAGGGTGCCCAGCACTCCGATCTCGGTAGGGCTGAGCGACTCCTCGACCCGCTGGTGACGCAGGCGACGGGAGAGGCGCATGGCGGACGATCGCAGCTGACTGATGGCTACGAGGTCCTGCTCGGACATCTCGGGCATGTCCTTAGCCTACGTCATTACTCTCGCTAAAGAAAACCGGTTTCCCGCCCGCCCGTCCGCCCGCCTGCCGTCCACCACCCCGCCCGGGGCCGGCTCGCGGTCCGGTCCGCCGTGCCGTGGGCCGCGCCGAGCGCGATGCTGGAAGCACGGGTACCCACCCATCCCTCAGGAGAAGGGCCGACCATGTCCGACCTCGCCACCGAGCAGAACGACACCGGCTTCGCCCGGCTCGCCATGGTCACCATCGACTGCGCCGACCCGGTCGCGCTGGCCGCCTTCTACGGTGAGCTGCTCGGGTGGGAGACGCGGCACGTGGACGAGCAGTTCGCGATCCTGGACAACCCGGAGGGCGGCAGCCCGCTCGGCTTCGGGCGCGTCAACGGCTACCGGCCGGAGCCCTGGACCGAGCCGGACGGCGGCAAGCACTTCCACCTGGACTTCTACGTCGACGACCTGGAGGCGACCACCGCCCGCGCGCTGGCCCTCGGCGCGACCGAGCCCACGCACCAGCACGGCCGGACGCTCAAGGTCCTGATCGACCCGGCCGGCCACCCGTTCGGTCTAGCGCCCCTGGACTCCTGACCGCACCGGCGACCCCGCCGGACCGCCGCCCGCGCACGCCGACGGGGCCCGCCGCCGACACGGCCGGGCCCCTCGCCCCTCTCCTGCCTCCCGCGCCTCCCGCGTCCGTCCGGCCGGCGGCCCCGTCAGCGCGGGAAGGCCCGGCGCGCACGCCAGGTGGTGTGCTCGCGCGACACCGCGTCCTCCGCCTCGGCCGCCAGCCGGGCCCAGCGCTGCTCGGCGTCCGGAGCCCGCACGTCGAGGTCGGAGAGCTGGTTGCCGACGTTCTCCAGCTCGCGCGCCGCCAGCTGGTACGCGGCCGCCAGCGGGCGGAGCTGCTTCAGCTGGGTCCAGGCGATGATCGACGCGGCCGCCGCCGAGCTCGCCCCGAAGACGTGCACCTGCAGCGCGCCGGTCGCCTGCGCGATCGCCGCGGCGGCGCCGATGATGATCAGCGTCGCGATGCCCAGCCCCCAGGTGACCGCCTGCGACTCGCAGGACTCGGCCCGCGAGCGGTACCACGTCCGCTGCCCCTCCACCCGGGTGCGCAGGTACAGCGTCCGCCGGGCCGTCAGCGACTCCGCCCGCACCCGGCGCATCTCCGGCGTGATCTCGGCCGCCGTCCCCGGCGGCACGATCTCCGGGTCCTCGAACGCCCGCAGCACGTCCTCCATCTGGAGCAGGTAGCCCCGGTCGACGTCGGCCGAATCCGCGTCACCCTCGAACGGCCCGGCCCGTACGGAGTACTTCCAGGCCAGCGTCTTCACCGACTCGGCCGCCGCCCGCGCCTCGTACCACCGCCCCTGCGGGTTGCTTCGGCGAAGCCGTGACCAGAAATAGCCCGCGATCAGGAACGCCACCACCGAGAAGAGCGGGACGATGCTGCCCTCGTCCGGATCGTCCGGACCGGGCAGCGCCCCGACCGCGGCCGCGAGCACCAGCATCCCGATCAGGCCCCGGTACCAGCGCAGTGTCTGCTGCTGCCCCTCCAGGGACGCCTGGTCCGCCGTCCGGAACAGCTCCGGCAGCAACTGCGCCTCCACCCCCGCCGGCGGGTCTTCTCGCACCATCAGCCGATCCCCCTCCCCGCTCTCCGTCCAGCCAGTATTCCCTCCACCAACTGCCCTACACGGCCACCTTTTTGACACCCCGCGCCGAACGGTGATTGCCCGTCACCCTGGATTACCGGTATAACCGGTTACATGCCACTGCACTGGAAGCTCGTCATCGACTGTGCCGACCCGCACCGCCAGGCCGCCTTCTGGGCCGCCGCCCTCGACTACACGGTCGAGGACCACAGCGCCCTGATCGACCGCCTGCTGGCCGCCGGAGCCGCCGGCCCCGACCTCGTCACCGAGGTCGGGGGCCGCCACGCCTGGCGCACCCTGGCCGCCGTCCGCCACCCCGAGGACCCGCACGACCCGGCCACCGACACCGGGCTCGGCCGCCGCCTCCTCTTCCAGCAGGTCCCCGAACCGAAGCAGGGCAAGAACCGCCTCCACCTCGACGTGCATCCGGAGCCCGGCACCCGCGACGACGCCGTCGAGCGCCTCCGGGGCCTCGGCGCCACCGTCCTCACCCGCGTCGACGAGCCCGCCGGTTCGTGGGTCGTCATGCAGGACCCCGAGGGCAACGAGTTCTGCGTCCACTAGAGCTTGTCCGCCGGGCAAGCTGCGGTGCGGCCACGGGGGCGATCCGCCCGCCCCGCCGGACCCGCCGCGGGAGCGTCGGACCGGACGGGAGCCGCAGGCGCACCGCCGGCCGGCCGCGGCTCCCCGCGTTCCGTGCGGTTCACCGAGGGCCGACCGGCCGGCCCGCTCGACACCGGCCGGGCCGTGCGGCGCGGGACGGGCCCTCAGGCCTTACCGCCCGCCCCCGGCTCGACCCGCGTGTGGAGGATCTCGCGGGCCTGCTCGGCGGCCCGGGTGATGCTCTCGCTGACGAAGTCGACGAAGCGGGCGATGTTCTCCAGGCGCGCCGCGGCCGGGGTGTCGGCGCCGAGGATGCCGACACCCTGCCGTGCGATCTCGACGAGTTGGGCGGTGGCGCGGGCGCTGGCGATCATCGTCTGGTACCAGACGTCGTCGTCGACGACGTAGCGCTCGCGCCGGCGTTCGTCGCGCTCCCGGCGGACGAGGCCCTGGCTGTCGAGGAACGTGACCGCCTTGGAGACGGACGCCGGGCTGACCTGGAGGCGCTGGGCGAGTTCGGACGCGGTGAGGCTGCCCGTGTCGGTGAGGGTGAGACAGGCCATCACCCGCGACATCATCTTGGGCATGCCCGAAGCCATCAGGACGGTGGTGAACGTCTCCTCGTACTCGCGCACCGCCTCGGCGTCGCGGCCGTGGGCCTGCGCGGGCTCCTGCGCGCCCCGGGGGGCGGTCGGCGTGCGCCGGTGGGCCCGGCGCTCGGTGGCGCGGTGGGCCAGGTCGGCCCGGTAGGCGGTGGGGCCGCCGTTGCGCATCACCTCGCGCGTGACGGTCGAGGTGGGACGGTCGAGGCGCCTGGCGATCTCCGCGTAGGCGAGCCCGTCGGCCACCCCCGACGCGATCTGCTGGCGTTCCTGCTGGGTGAGCCTGCCTCCCGGCATCGCGGCCTCCTTCATGGTCGGTGATGCCCAAGCATAGCGTTCACATCCAAATCATTGCAACGCACCCGCTGGTGATCGTTGCATTTGATTCGAAGCCTTCGCAACGATCTAAAGGCTTCCACCTGCGCAAATAGGATTTCTGCGCAACGAGCTTGTTGCCGAGACTTGGAAAGCAACGTAGCTTTTCCATCGTCAGAAACGACAAGCCGAAGGACAGCATCATGCAGAAGTTCGACACCCCCGCCCCGGTCGCCACCGTCCTCGACATCCCCGCAGGACGCATCCGGCTCATCGCCGCCGACCGGGCCGACACCACGGTCGCGATCCTCCCCTCCGACCCCTCGAAGAGCCGCGACGTGAAGGCCGCCGAGCAGACCACCGTCGAGTACGCCGACGGCGCCCTGCGGATCCGGACCTCGGCCGACAACCGGCTCCTCGGCTCCTCCGGCCACGTCGAGGTGACCGTTCACCTGCCCGCCGGCTCCCGCGTCGACGCCAAGGCCGCCACCGCCGAACTCCGCGGCACCGGACGCCTCGGCGACGTCACCGTCGAGCTCTCCCACGGCTCGGTCGAACTCGACGAGACCGCCGGCGCCCACCTCACCCTCCTCGCCGGCGACATCTCGGTCACCCGCCTCGGCGGCCCCGCCGAGATCAGCACCCGCAAGGGCGCCATCCGGATCACCGAGGCCGTCCGGGGCACCGTCACGCTGCGCACCGAGGCCGGCGGGATCGAGGTCGGCGCCGCCCCCGGAGTCTCCGCCGCCCTGGACGCCGGCACCGGCCACGGCCGGATCCACAACGCACTCCGGAACGCCGACGGCGCCGCCGACCTGACCGTCCACGCGACCACCGGCCACGGCGACATCACCGCCCGCAGCCTCTAAGGAGCATCGACATGACCGACCTGGCCATCGCGGCGAACGGGCTGCGCAAGTCCTACGGCGACAAGACCGTGCTCGACGGCATCGACCTGGCCGTCCCCGAAGGAACGGTCTTCGCCCTGCTGGGCCCGAACGGCGCCGGAAAGACCACCGTCGTCAAGATCCTCTCCACGCTCGTCGGAGCCGACGGCGGACAGGCCCGGATCGCGGGCCACGACCTGACGGCCGCCCCGCAGGCGGTACGCGCCGCCATCGGCGTCACCGGCCAGTTCTCCGCCGTCGACGGCCT
>NZ_JBEXNT010000144.1:0-23630 GCF_040611255.1 Kitasatospora sp. NPDC002965
GCAGGGGGGACCCTGTGGGAGAGTAGGACGCCGCCGAACAATCATTGTGAAGAACCCCCGTCCGGGATACGGACGGGGGTTCTTTGCGTTTCCGGAGAAGTCGAGAGAAACCGAGAGAAGTCGACGGGAATTGCGGCGACGGACGGATCGTCACCCCCCCCACCACCAGGGGTGGACCTAGCACCACCCCGGATTCGGGGTAGGACGGCCCGTGCCCGGCCGGCGGTGGGACGGAAGACTTGACCACGGCGGTCGGAGTCGGCCGGCGACATCAGGACCAGCACCAGCACCAGGAGTACCCGTGACAGCAGAGAGTCGATTCAGCGGCGGCACCGTGCGCGCCCAGGCCGAGACTGCGCTGGCGTCGGGCGGCCGCGGGCTGGCGCGGCTCTCGGGGCTGGTCCTGGGCATGGCGCCGGTCGTCGTGCTGCCGGTCCTGGGGGCGTTCTTCGCGGGTGGCACCGCCGCCTGGGCCATGGAGAACTACTACCCCGGGGCTCTCTTCGCACTGGTCGCCGGGCTGACGGCGGGTGCCACGGTGGCGGGCCTCTTCGTCCGCCGGTGCGCGGACCGAACGCGGGCCCAGCTCGTCCGGTGGTACGGGATCCGGCTGCCGGTCGAGTACAGCCCCCGGCCGGCGCTGGAGGCGGACGAGCGCGGCCACTGGTGGACGGGCTACTCGTACCACCGGTCCCACTCCGTGGCGAGGCTGGCGCAGCTGCTGCACTGGTCGGCGCGGGACCGGGCGACGCGGTCGGAGATCCTCTGGCTGCTGGTCGGCCCGCTCGCGGTCGGTGCCATGGCGGCGATGGTGTCCGGACTGCTGGTCGCCGGGGTGGCGTACCTGATCAACGCGGTGGACGGCTACCAGGACTACGGGCCGGTGCCCACCGGCACGGTGCTGGCGTCGGTCCTGATCGGGCTGGCGCTGATCGGCCTCGCCGTGGTGGCGTCGCCGTACGCGGTGCGGGCCTACGCGGAGCTCGCACGCCGGGTCCTGGACCAGGACGGACGGGCCTCGCACGCCCAGCTGACCAAGCGGGTGGCGGAGCTGACCGAGACCCGGGCCGACGCCGTCGGCAGCCAGGCGGCCGAACTGCGCCGGATCGAGCAGGACCTGCACGACGGTGCGCAGGCCCGGCTGGTGGCGATCGGGATGACGCTGGGCACGATCGAGCACCTGATGGAGACCGATCCGAAGGCGGCGCGGGAGCTCCTCTCCGAGGCCAGGCAGTCCTCGGCCCGGGCGCTCCAGGAACTGCGGGACCTGGTCCGCGGCATCCACCCGCCGGTGCTTGCCGAGCGCGGCCTGGGTGACGCGGTCCGTGCGCTGGCACTGGACTCCGCGCTGCCGACCGAGGTCTGCGTCAGCCTGCCGGACCGCCCGCCGGCGCCGGTGGAGGCGACGGCGTACTTCAGCATCTGCGAGTTGCTGGCCAACGCGGCCAAGCATTCGGGTGCGGAACAGGTGTGGGTGGACATCATGTACCGGGCCGGGCGGCTGCGGGTGACCGTGACGGACGACGGGGTCGGTGTGGCGGATCCGGGGAGGGGGACCGGGCTGCGCGGGATCGAGCGCCGATTGGGTACCTTCGACGGTGTCCTCGCCATCGACAGCACGTCGGGCGGTCCGACCACCATCACCCTGGAGCTGCCGTGCGAGTTGTCCTCGCCGAGGACCTCTACCTCCTTCGCGAAGGTCTGATCCGGCTGCTGGAAGCGCACGGCTTCACCATCGCGGCGGCCGTCGAGACCGGCCCGGAACTGCTGGACGCCCTGCTGACGCACCGCCCGGACGTCGCCGTGGTCGACGTCCGGCTGCCGCCGACGCTCACCGACGAGGGACTTCAGGCGGCGCTCCAGGCGAGGAAGCGGATCCCGGGCCTGCCGGTGCTGGTGCTGTCGCAGCACGTCCAGCAGCTGTACGCGCGGGAGTTGCTGGCGGACGGCACCGGCGGGATCGGCTACCTGCTGAAGGACCGGGTCTTCAACGCCGACCAGTTCATCGACGGGGTCCGACGGGTGGCCGCCGGCGGTACGGCGATGGACCCGGACGTCATCGCCAAGCTGATGCAGAGCACGTCCCGGCGGCCGGGTCCGCTCCAGCGGCTCTCGCCGCGGGAGCGCGAGGTGCTGGAGCTGATGGCGGAGGGCTGTTCGAACTCCGCCATCGCCGCCCGGCTGGTGGTGAGCGACGGTGCGGTGGCGAAGCACATCGCCAACATCTTCACCAAGCTGGAGCTCGCCCCGGCCGAGGACGCCAACCGCCGGGTCATGGCGGTGCTCGCCTACCTCAACGGGTCGGCCGAGCGGACCGGCTGACAGATCGCCCGTTCCCCCGGACGCGAGCCGGTGCCGGAGGTGACACTCCGGGCTGCGGAAACGCTGAAACAGGTGTACGAGTAAACTCCGGTGGGCCGAGCCCGGAGGTTGCTCAGCCCCGGCACCCCGACAAGCGGGAACCGGTAGCCGGGGCAGCGTACGGCCGCAGCCGACATCCAGGGGTTGATTGACGTTATGGCACGCCCATCGCTCACCAAGGCCCACCGTGGCCTGCTCGGCGTCGTGGCCGCCGGGGCCTGCCTCATCTCCGGCATCGGCTTCGCCGGGTCGTACAGCGCCGTGCGGGACCTGGCCGCGGAGAAGGGCTTCGGCAGCTTCTCCTACGCGTTCCCCATCGGTGTGGACGCCGGCATCGTGGTCCTGCTCGCGCTGGACCTGGTGCTGACCTGGCTGCGCATACCCTTCCCCCTGCTGCGGCAGACCGCCTGGCTGCTGACCGTCGCCACCATCGCCTTCAACGCCGCCGCCTCCTGGGGCGACCCGCTCGGCATGGGGATGCACGCGGTCATCCCGGTGCTGTTCGTCGTCGTGGTCGAGGCCTCCCGGCACGCCGTCGGGCGGATCGCCGCGATCACCGCGGACCGGCACATGGAGTCGGTCCGGCTGATGCGCTGGGTGCTCTCCCCGGTGCCGACCTTCCGGCTCTGGCGTCGGATGAAGCTCTGGGAGCTGCGCTCGTACGACGAGGTCGTGCGGTTGGAGCAGAACCGGCTCGTCTACCGGGCACAGCTGCGCTTCCGGTACGGGCGCGGCTGGCGCCGCTCGGCGCCGATCCAGGCACTGCTGCCGCTCAAGCTGGCCAAGTACGGGGTTCCGCTCGATCTGGCGGTGCTCGACGGGTTGGACGAGGAGGGGCGGACGGTGAGCGAGGTGCCGGCGTCCCGAGAGGTCCACGAGGTTCACGGGGTCCACGACGGCCGCGCGGCGGGTGCGCTCGCGCCGGCCGCCGTCCAGAACGGGCCGCAGGCTGACGCGTCGGCCGCGCTCCGGGGCGGAGCTCCGGCCGGACCGCAGGCCGCGGTGCCGGCGGCGGCGCAACCGCAGGCCCACGACCCGCAGCCGGAGCAGTCCGGTCGGGCCGGGGTGCAGCGGGCGCCGCAGCAGCAGGCCCAGGAGGCCAGGCCGCAGGCCGAGCCCGTGGCGGCCCCGGTCTCGGCGGCCCCTTCCGGGGTGGCGCCGATGCCGGCGGAGGTGGCCGCGCCGATGCTGGCCAAGCTCGCCGCGGTGCGGTTGCGGGCGGTTCAGGAACCGGAGGGGGAGGAGCAGCAGACCCCGCCGCAGCCCCGTGAGGAGCTGAACGTCTGGACCGAGCGGGCGGTGCGGACCACGGGTCACCAGGACGACGGCGCGCCGGGCGGCCGGGTGCCCGGCCAGGCCTCGCCGTGGTTCAAGCCGCCGCGTCCGACGGAGTCCGAGCCGGAGCCGCAGCCGGTCGCCGCCGCTGCGCAGGGTGGGTCGGCCGCGGCGCCGTACGCCGGGCAGGCCGGCCGGACCGGTTACGCCGACGAGGCCGAGTACCCCGAGCAGGACGGCTACGTCGAGCAGGCCGAGTACGCGGAGAGCGTCGCGGAGCAGGGCTATGCGCCGGAGTTCCAGGAGGATCCCGCCTTCGACGGGCCGGCGGAGCCTCCGATCGGCCCCGTGCCGCGTCCGGGCTCGTACCGGCTGGACCCGGAGGTCGTGTACGCGGCCCTGGTCAGCTACATCGACACCTTCGAGAACCAGCCCGATCCGCAGCGGCTGGCCGACTGGCTGACCAGGGAGTACGGCGTGATCGGCAACCGTGCGGACGGGTCGGTGCACCCGAAGGAGGTCGCCGAGCTCATCCCGGAGCTGCGTGACCGCTACGCGGCCTCGGGGCGGGACTGACCCCGCCGCCGGCCGCCCGCCTCCCACGAGGCGAGTCCCCCGTTCCCCGTCACCCGATCGCCGGTCCGCCGTCCGGCCGGCCATTGACGCCCGACCCGGGCCGGTCTACCTTCACCTCAACAAACTGTTGAAGCGCCGGCCTGGCACGGGCCCCGCGCGCATGCCGGCGTGAGGAGTACGGATGTCGCAGGTCGAGGTGGGCGGTACCGGGCCGACGGGCGGAGCCGCGTTCTCCGCCGCCGCCCGCACCGCGGTGGAAGCGTTGCTCGCCCCGGTCGACGCCGACCTGGCCCGCCGCTACCCGGGTGACCCGGGCACCCGTCAGCCGGTCCACACCGTCTACGTCCCGGCCGACGCCTTCGCCGCCGACACCGTGCGGACGTGGGGCCGGCAGGCGCTGGAGGTCTTCGACACCCACGCCGGTACCCCGGCCGAGCTGGCCCGGGCGCTCGGCGTGGCGGACGACGCGCTGCTCGCCGACGTGCACGCCCGGGTCCGGGCCAAGCTGGAACGCGAGCCGGTCGAGGACCTGCGGATCGACTTCGAGGACGGCTACGGCGCACGCCCCGACGCGGAGGAGGACGCCGCCGCCGTCCGGGCCGCCGAGCTGGTCGCCTCGGCGGTGGCGGACGGAAGCGCACCGCCGTACGTCGGCATCCGGATCAAGTGCATGGAAGCGGCCGTCCGCGACCGGGGGATCCGCACGCTGGAGCTCTTCCTCGGCACCCTGCTCGCGCACGGCGGCCTGCCCGGGGGGCTGGTGCTGACCCTGCCCAAGGTGACCTACGCCGAGCAGGTCACCGCCCTGGTCCGACTGCTGGCCGACTTCGAGCACGCCGCCGGACTGCCGGCCGGGCGGATCGGCTTCGAGATCCAGATCGAGACCACCCAGGCGATCCTCGGCCCGGACGGGCGGGCCACCGTCGCCCGGATGATCGAGGCGGCCGGTGGCCGGGCCACCGGCCTGCACTACGGGACCTTCGACTACAGCGCCTCCTGCGGGGTCGGCGCCGCGTACCAGAGCCTGGACCACCCGGTCGCCGACCACGCCAAGGCGGTGATGCAGGTGGCCGCCGCCGGCACCGGGGTCCGGCTCTCGGACGGGTCCACCAACGTGATCCCGACGGGCTCCACCGCACAGGTGCACGCCGCCTGGAAGCTCCACCACGACCTGGTCCGCCGTTCGCTGGCCCGGGCCTACTACCAGGGCTGGGACATGCACCCGGCGCACCTGCCGACCCGCTACGCCGCCGTCTACTCCTTCTACCGCGAGGGTGTGGCCGCCGCCGGTGCCCGGTTGGCCGCCTACGTCGCCAAGGCGGGCGGCGACGTGATGGACGAGCCGGCCACCGCGCGGGCCCTCAGCGGCCACCTGCTGCGCGGGCTGGACTGCGGTGCGGTCGACCTCGGCGAGGTCGCCGCGGCGACCGGCCTGGACCGGGCCCGGCTGGAGGCGCTGGCCGGTCGCTGACCGGGCCCGGCCCGGGGCCGGTGACGAGGCGGCCGGCCGGTGGCCGGGGGTTAGGCTGGCTGAGCCGCCCGGACCGCTCGTCCGGGATGCGCGCCAGCCTCGTCGTCCTCCGGGAGAACCACCGCGCCATGTCCGCCACGCCGGAGCCGACCCCCAGGCAATACCTCACCGTCCGGGGCGCGGGCAGCCACGAGACCGAGATCAAGAAGTCGCGGTTCATCTGCCACCTCGCCCGGGTCGCCGACGAGGAGGAGGCCCAGGCGTTCATCGCCGGCATCCGTCGGCAGTACTGGGACGCCCGGCACAACTGCACCGCCTTCGTCGTCGGCGAGGAGCAGCGCCGCGAGCGCTCCAGCGACGACGGCGAGCCCGGCGGGACGGCCGGTGTGCCGATGCTGGAGGTGTTGCGCCGGCGCGGGGTCACCGACACGGCCGCCGTCGTGACCAGGTACTTCGGCGGGATCAAGCTGGGCGCCGGCGGTCTGGTGCGGGCGTACGGCGGCGCGGTGTCGGAGGCGCTGGACGAGGTCGGACTGCTGGAGCGGCGGCCGGTCGCGCTGCTGGCCGTGACGGCCGACCACACCCGGGCCGGGCGGGTCGAGAACGACCTGCGGGCGGCCGGTTACACGGTGAGCGACCTCGGCTACGGGGCCGCCGGGGTGCGGATCGAGGTCGGTGTGCCGGAACCGGAGGTCGGGGCGTTCCACACCTGGCTGGCCGAGGCGACCGGCGGCACGGCGGTCGCGGTGGCGGCGGGCCGGACGTTCGTCGAGGTGCCGGTCTGAGCCGCTGATCCCGGGAGGGCAGCGGAGCGGAGGAGAGGCGGGGCACACATCCGGCGTGCGGTGCGCCCTCGCACACCCCCGACGGGCGGGGCTGTTCGGTCGTGCCGGTTCCGGACGAGTTTTCGGACAGATCCGGACCGACCGGTTTCGAGCCCGGTGCGCCCTGTCTAGCCTGGTCGGATCCGCCGACCAGGGAACCGAGGCCGCGATGCCCGTCGTCCAGACCATCACACTGGCCCCGGGGGACGGCACCGGCTGGCACTTCCACCCGGGCCGGGTCGACGTCGTGGTGCTGTCCGGGACGCTCACCCGTACCCTGCACGACGGACGGATCGAGGTCAGCCACGCCGGGGACTCGTTGGTCGAGCTGGGCGGGCCAGCGTACATCCACGTCGGTCACAACCGCGGGACCGTGCCCGTCGTCCTGGTCGCCACCTACGAGGCGCCGGAGGGGTGCCCGCTGGCCGTGTCGGTCACGGAGCCGGAGTGGATCCGGAGCGGTGCGGAGCGCTGCGAGGACTGAGCCCGGAGACCTCACCCAACCCCGGCCGGACCCCGGGCCGGACGCCCGGCCGGAGGAGTCGTCGGGACTGGAGCAGATCGCCGCCGACCATGCGGGGCGGCTTGAGCAGATTCACTCGAACGTATTGACGTGGCCCGGAGTCGGAACTTCCGCTCCGGGTCATGGCGTTTCCTGGGCAACGTCCGGCGAACCGGACCAATGACCCATCGATGGAGGACACCGGACCCCACCACCGCCTTCACGGAGGTACGCGCATGACCTCGGACCGCTTTCCGTCGTCGCCCGCCCATGCCGGTCCCCCCGGCTCCAGAGGCCCCGCGACGCCCTACCGGATGACCGTCACCACCGCGCTCCCGCACGCCGAAGCCGTTGCCCTGGCCGACCGGCACCTCGCCGACTGGCTGAAACAGGAGGGGTGCGAGGAACCCCCGTCCGTCGCACCCACGCCCGTCGTCACTCCGTCGGCCACCTTCTCCGCCCGTCCGCCCGTCCTCTCACCCGACGTACCCGCCTCGACCGACGTACCCGCCGCGGACAGACCCGGGCGCGGCCCGGTGGCCGAACGCCTCCGGCTCGGCGACCGCGTCCTGCTCGACCGGGACAGCGGCTCGCTCCGCCCCGGATTCCTCCCGGCCACCGGCCCCGGGGCGGGCCCGGGCCGGGACCCGGACACCGGCCGTTACGACCGCCGCCGGCTCCGCACACCCGCTCCGCACGGGACCGGCCAGCTCACCCTCACCGTCGCGACCGGCCCCGCAGGACCGACCTGGGTCCGGCTGGAGGCCGAGACGCACACCACCGACAGCGGTGTACGGACGCCCTGCCGGGTCCCCGTGCCCGAACTCGCCCGCACCCTGCTCCCGCTCCTGGACGCCGCCGACGGGCCGGTCGCCGTCCAGACCGTGCCACGGGTACTCACCGTGACAGGGGTCGACGACCTGATCGACGAACTCTGCGACCCCGACCGCCGGATGCCCACCGTGGTGGCCAGCGTCCCGGTCGGCCACTCCGTCGGCGAGTGGATGGCGGAGGTGGTCGGCCCGCTCAGTGACCAGTTGCCGGGGCTGGCCACCGTGTACGTCCTCGACCCTGGCGCCCGGACCAGGTTCAACGTCGCGCTGGAGCACCACGCCGTCTACGGCGGCGCGGTGCGCACCTACCTGCCCGAGGTCGACCCGGCCTCCCGGCAGGACGGCGCGCGGCACCCCGTACTGGCGAGGCGCCGGATCGAGGAGGACCTCCGCCGGGCCGCGGGACTGCTGGCCCGCGAGCCTCGCCGGATCGCCGCCGAGCTGCCGCTGCCACCCGTCCTGGCCGCCGTCCCGGTCCTCAGGGTCGTCCCGTCCTCGCCCCGACCTGCCACCCGGAGCCGGAGCCGGACCGAGAACCAGGCTCCGGCGTCGTACTCGGCCCCGGCCCCGACGGGGTCGCCGGGACACCCGTCCGGAACCTCGTCCGGCTCCCCGTCCGGAACCTCGTCGGACCGGGTCGCTGCCGGCCCGGACGCCGTCGCCGGGGCCGAGTCGGCGGCCCGCGCCCACGAGGAGCGGCAGGACCTCGCCGAGCAGCAGGCCCGGGCCGACGAACTGGAGCGGGTCCGGCACAGCCTGCGCCGCGAGCGCCGTCGCGCAGGCCGGGGGCGTGCGCCGTCCGGCCGCCTCTGCACCTTCCCCACCATTCCCGGCGGAGCGACCGGACCGGCGCCGGTCGCCGCGGGTGCCGGTTCACCGACTTCACGCGGGTGCCCGCCGCCCGCTCCCGCCGGCGCCGGGCGGCGCTCCGGCCGACGGGCCGCGCCGACCGACACCCCCGCCACCTTCACCGAGCTGATGGCCCGGCTGGGCGAGTTCCCGCTGCTCACCTTCACCGGCGACCAGAAGGCCGCCATCGCCCTCGACGAACTGCGCTGCACCGGCACCGGCTGGGCCCGGCTCACCTGGGACGGCCTGACGGCGCTCCAGGAGTACGCCGAGGCCGCCGTACGCGGCCGGGCCGGCGGTGACTTCAAGCAGTGGTGCGAGCGCACCCCGGCCGGCTGTCACCGCTTCCCGCCCCGCAAGGCGGTGCGCGGGGAGTCCCGGACGGTGTTCAGCCACACCAAGTGGAAACGCGAACGGATGCTGCCGGTGCCCGAGTGCGTCGACGCCTCGCGGCGCGCGTTCATGGGTGCCCACCTGCGGATCGGCGGCGGTCGCACCGCGCCCAGGCTGCACTACCTCGACGACTGCTCGGGCAGTGGCCGGATCTATGTCGGCTACATCGGCCTGCACCTGACCAACACCCGCACCAACTGAGAGGCTTGGCTGACCGGTGCGTCCGTTCGGTGGACAATGTCCGGCAGGGGCCGACCTCGGGGTCGCCGGATGCCCCGGGCAGGCGCCGGACGAGCATGGGGGAACGACCACCGATGCAGTACTCAGCAGACGGCCAGTCCGACGGTGCGCTCACGGCCCCCCGACCGGGCTTCCTGGCCTCGGTCTTCCGCGACCTCGGGGTCGACGGGCCGGACGGGGACGGCCGGCCCGACAGCCCCGCCGGTGCCGCCGCCGACACGGGACCGGGCGGTGCGCCGCCGGGCCCCGCACCTGACGACCCGTACGGCGCGGGCGGTGACGAGGCCGTCGCCGCGCACGCCCGCGCCGCCGCGCTGACGCACCACCGCACGCTCACCGTCCAGGCCGAGCACGAACGGCTGGCCGACCTGCTGCGGCGGGCCGCCCTGCCCGTCTCGGCCATGGACTTCGAGAGCCAGCTGCGCCGCTACGAGCCGCGGCCCTACCCCTCCGACGGTCCCGCGGCCGGGCCGGGCGAGGACCCGGAACCGCGCTGGGAGGACTTCGCCCCCGTCGGACCGCCGGCCGCCGACCCCGACGAGGCCCCGTCCCGCCGGTTGCTGGACTCCGGCTACCAGCGCGAGCTGGCCCAGGCCCGGCTCACCCACCAGCGCACCCTGCGCGAGTGGCGTACCCGGCGGGCCGAGTCCGGCAGCCCGGCCCTGGACGGGCAGCGGCGGGCCCACGAGGAGTCCGAGCAGGCCCGGGCGCGCGCGGTCCGCGAGTACAACGAGTCGCTGGAGGAGTGCCGCCGGGCGTACCGGCTGGCCGAGCCGGCCGCCGTCGAGTCGCTGCTGGAGCGGGCGCTCGCCTCGGCCGAGACCGCGACCCAGGACCTGCCCGCGCCCTGCCGGGCCGTCTACCGTCCGCTGACCCGGACCGCCGTGCTCGACCTCGACCTGCCGTCCCTCGACGTCGCGCCCTCGCTGGCCGGCTACCGGCTCGGTGCCGACGGCGAGATCCTCCCGGTGCCGCGCCCGCCCGCCGACCGGGCCGCCGACTACCTGCGCCTGGTCGCCAGGCTGGCGCTGCGCGCGCTCCAGGCCGCCGACGCGGTCGACACCGACGAGATACTGGCCGGCGTCGTGCTCAACGGCTGGCTGCGCGAGCCGGGTACGGCCGAGCCGCACTGCCTGCTGAGCGTGGACGCCGACCGGGACGCGCTGGCCCGCACCAGGCTGCTGCCGCCGGCCGACCCCGACGAGGAACCGGACGGCGAGGGCGTCTACGCGGACGCCGAACAGGACGAGGCCCTCGTCCGGTTGCGCAGGCTGGGCGCGGCCGTCACCCCCGACCCGTACGCCCGGGTGGTCGTCGAACCGGCCGCACTGGCGGCCGCCGCCGTGCCGGCCGCACCGGACCTCTCGGGCAACGAGTTCGCCCAGCTGGTCCGTGAACTGCTCACCCGGGGCGGGCTGGCGCAGTGGAGCGTCCGGCTGCGCGGCCGGGCCGGGCTGGTCGCCACCGGTGAGGGACCGGCCGGCAGCGCGCTGCCCGGCCGCTGGGTGGTCTGGGCCTCCCGCAGCGCGGACGCGGTGGGTGAGGAGGAGATCCGGACGCTGGCGGAAGCGGTCCGGGAGGAGTCGGCCGAGCGCGGGCTCCGGCTGACCACCGGCCGGTTCACCGACGGCGCGCTCGACCTCACGGGTGAGGACGGGCACCGGCACATCCACCTGGTCGACGGCGAGGGCGTCCGCGAGCTGGCCCGCACCCACCTCGGCCTGCCGCTCGCCGCGGGGCTCTGAGCAGGACGGGCCCCGCACGGCGGCTCACCCTGACGGACCGTCCGGCGGGCGCCGCCCGGTGGCCCGCGTGAGGCTGGGGGCACGGGCGTCCGGGTGAACCGGGGCCCGGCCGAATGGCGGCACCCGGCGTCGGACGGGTTCGCGAGACCGACCGGCACCGGCCGGTGGTCGGCCCGGGGACGGGCGGGACACGGGGGAGAGGGTATGGACAGACGGTCCGCCACGGCGGAGGAGCGGTGACCGCGATCCTGGTCGCGGCGGGGGCGTTCCTGATGACGCTGCTGGGCGGCTGGGTCGCCCAGCGCACCGGGGACCGCCGCCACCTGGTGCTCGGCTTCGCCGCCGGGCTGATGCTCGGCGTGGTGGCCTTCGACCTGCTCCCGGAGGCGCTGCACCAGGCACCCGAGGAGTTCCACGGGGTGCCGCAGGCGCTGCTGATGTTCGCGGCCGGCTTCCTGACCATCCACATCGTCGAGCGGGCGGTCGCCATTCACCGCGGCCACGAGGACGAGTACGCCGAGCACACCCACGGCCAGCGGTCCGTGTCCGGCCACGCGCACGGCCACTCCCACGGCCGCACCCGGTCCGGCCTCGACGGACAGCAGGGCGTGGGCCTCACCGCGGCGCTCGCCCTGGTCGGCCACAGCCTGATGGACGGCTTCGCGATCGGCGCGGCCTTCCAGGCCGGCACCACGGTCGGGACGGTGGTGGCGATCGCCGTGGTCGCGCACGACTTCGCCGACGGCTTCAACACCTACACGCTGACCCGGCTCTACGGGAACGACCGACGGCGGGCACTGACGCTGCTCGCGGCGGACGCGATCGCGCCGGTGACGGGGGCGGCGATCACCCTGCTGTTCACCATCTCCGAGCACGTGCTCGGCCTCTACCTCGGGTTCTTCGCCGGCTTCCTGCTCTACCTGGCGACCTCCGACATCCTCCCCGAGGCACACAGCCCGCACCCCTCGCGCTCCACGCTGCTCTGCACCCTCGTCGGTGTGGGCTTCATGTGGCTGGTGATCGGCTTCGCCGGCTGACGGCGGGGCCGCCGGTGCCAGGGTGCCCGTCAGGCCGTCACCTCCCGGCCGCGGTCACCTCCCGGCCGCGGTCACCTCCCGGCCGCGGTCACCTCCCGGCCGCGGTCACCTCCCGGCCGCGGTCACTTCTCGGTCGCGGGCGGCCCACCGCGCCTGCAGCGCGCCCAGGGCCTCGGTGATCGCCGGGCGCCGCGAGGCCTGCGAGCGCCAGAGCGCGAACACCCGCCGGGCAGGCTCCGGGACCACCGGCCGTGCGACCACGCCCGACGGCAGCACGCCCCGGCCCAGTCGGGGCACCAGACCGACGCCGAGCCCCGCCGCGATCAGCGCGATCTGGGTCTCGAACTCGCCGACCCGGTAGTGGACGTCGGGCTCCTCACCGGCCTCCCGCAGCGTCCGGACCAGCCAGTCGTGGCAGATATTGCCGGGCGGCACGCTGATCCAGCGCTGCTCGCGGAGCCGGCCCACCGGCACCACCGAGAGTCCGGCCAGCGGATGGCCGGCGGGAAGCAGCAGGTCCACCGGGTCGGGGCCGAGATCCAGCCGGGAGAGTCCCTCCTGCACCGGCAACGGCACCGTCGGCCAGTCCTGGACCAGCGCCAGGTCCACCTCGCCGCGGGCCACCAGATCGGCGGCCGGGTAGGGATCGCTCTCCAGCAGCCGCACGTCCAGGTCCGGGCACCGCGTGCGCAGATCGGAAAGCACCCCTGGCATCAGCCCCCGGGCGCCGGTGGCGAACGCGGCCACCATCAGCCGCCCGACCGCCTGGCCGCGTTGCTCCTCCAGCCGCACCTCGGCCCGTTCCACCAGGCCCAGCACCGCCTGTGCGGTGGCGGCCAGCTCGCGCGCGGCGTCCGTCAGCACCACCCCGCGGCCCTGACGTTCCAGCAGCACCGTCCTGGTCTCCCGCTCCAGCTTGGCGATCTGCTGCGAGACGGCGGACGGGGTGAACCCGAGGGCCGCCGCCGCCCCGCCGACCGAACCGTGCACGGCCACCGCGTGCAGCGCCCGCAGGCGCCCCAGATCCATCATGGGTCCATCATGCAGCAACGCTTAAGCATGGCCTTCAGTACTCATCGCTGGTGCTGCACGATGACGGCGGTCATCCTCGATCCATGAGCGCAACCCCGCAGGCCGTCCCCGGCGCCGGCATGAGCCCGCGCCACATCGCCCTGGCCGTCCTGGTGGCCGCCGTCTGGGGCCTCAACTTCGTCCTCATCCACGTCGGCCTGCAGAACTTCCCGCCCCTGCTCTTCTGCGCGCTGCGGTTCGCCGTGGTCGCCCTCCCGGCGATCTTCTTCATCGGCCCGCCCAGGGTCGCCGTGCGGTGGGTGCTCGCCGTCGGCCTGGTGCTCGGGGTGGTCAAGTTCGGTCTGCTCTTCCTGGGCATGCACGCCGGGATGCCGGCCGGCCTCTCCTCCCTGGTGCTCCAGGGGCAGGCCGTCTTCACCGCGCTGTTCGCTGCCGTCCTGCTGGGCGAACGGCCCGGCGGGCGGCGGCTGACCGGGCTGGCGGTCGCGCTCGCCGGGATCGGACTGAGCGCCGTCGACCGCGGCGTCGGCGGACCGGTCGGCGCGTTCGTCCTGGTCGTCCTCGCCGCGACCGCCTGGGGTCTCTCCAACGTGCTGACCCGCAAGGCCGCCCCGCCCGACGCGCTGCGCTGGATGGTCTGGGTCAGCGCCGTCCCGCCGCTGCCACTGCTCGGCCTCTCGCTGCTGGTCGAGGGACCGGAGGCCGACCTGCGCGCGCTGCGCGAGATCACCCCGGCCGGACTGGGCGCGATCGGCTACGTCGGGCTGGTCTCCACCCTGTTCGGGTTCGTCGCCTGGAGCTACCTCCTGCGCAGCTACGACGCCACCGCGGTCGCGCCCTACTCGCTGCTGGTGCCGGTGTTCGGGATGTCCTCGGCCTGGCTGCTGCTCGGAGAACCGGTCAGTCCCCTGGCCGGCGCCGCCGCGCTGCTGGTGATCGCCGGGATCGGGATCACCGCCCTGCGCCCGGGGACGGTCGGCACGGCGGCGTGGTGGCCGCGTACGCGGCCTCGGCGGTCCGAAGTGCCCGCAGCAGCACGTCCTGGTCGGCGGGGCTGACCGGACCGAAGTACTCCTGGGCCACCTCGTGCCGGACCTGGCCGATCTGCTCCACCGCCGACCGGCCGGCCGCGGTCAGCACGATCCGTACGGCGCGGCGGTCGGCGGGGTCCGGGGCCCGCTCGACCATTCCCGCCTCCTCCAGCGCGTCGACCACGGTGGTGGCCGAGCGGGGGGCGATGTGCAGCCGGTCGGCGAGATCGCTCAGGCGCATCGCCCGGCCGGGCAGCTCGCAGCCGGGCGCGTGCGCCAGGGCCCGCAGGGCGCGGCCCTGGCCGGGGGTGATGCCGTAGGGCTCCAGCCGCTCGCTGGTGCGGCGGCGGATCCGCTTGATCGCCCGGGTCATCGCGTCGGCCAGCTCGGCGGCGGTGTCGGCGGCGGCGCGCGCTTCGGTGGCGTTCGCCTCGCCGGAGCCCGCTTCCCCGGGAGCGTCTTCCCCGGGGAGAGTCTCCTCGCGCTTCGCTTCCTCGGGATTCGTTTCCTCGGGATTCGCGCCGGTGTTCGGAACGGGGGAGGAGCTCGCCGCGTCGTCGGTCGGCGTGGTGGTCATGGGCGGATCTCCTCGGCAGGTGTTCGGCCAAGGGTATCGGCCGCCTCGGGCGCGGGACCGGGGTCGAAGGAGGCCGGGGCCAGGACAGAGGGTCGCTCCGGAACCGGGCGGGAGCCGTCCGAGGGCAGGTCGGGAGCCGGTTGCGGACCGCGGGCCGAAATATGTTGAGCCAGGCTCAGTATCTGGGTTAGCGTAGCCCGAGTGAGGGCGACCTAAGTTCCCTCCCCGCACCTTGGAGAGCCAATGCCCCGCTCCGAAGCACGCGTCGCCACCGACCGTTCCGCCCGCTACGCCAAGCAGCTCGCCGCTCACATGGGCCGCAAGATCCAGGCCGACTGGTCCGAGGAGACCGGCCGCGGCACCCTCACCTTCGGTCTGGGCACCGCCACGCTGGAGGCCACCCCCGACGCACTGCTGCTCGCGGTCGAGGGTGAGACCGCGAACCTTCCGGGCCTGGAGGACGTGGTCGGACGCCACCTGGTCCGCTTCGGCGCCCGCGACGAGCTGGTCGTCGAGTGGCGGCGCGACAACGGCGAGACCGGCCTCGTCCACCGGAACGACGAGGAGCCGGCCGAGAGCTGAGCCCCGTCAGCGGCCCGCCGGGGAGCCGGGACCACCCGGTCGACGGCGGGCCGGGAGCCACCGGGCGAGGGCCAGGAGGACCAGCCCGCCCAGGCACCAGCTGGCCACCACGTCCAGCAGCCAGTGATAGTCGCTCCACACCAGCCCCAGCCCCACGCCCGCCGACAGGAGGGCCGCCCCCTCCGCCAGTCGGCGCCGCGAGCGCGGCCCGGCCGTCCGGGCCAGCAGCAGCGCCGCCACCCCGTACGCGAGCGTCGCGGTGGCAGTGTGCCCGGACGGGTACCAGCCCCACTGGTCGGCCGCCAGCGGCAGCCCGAACGGGCCGGGCCGCGCGAACCACGCCTTCGCCGGGACCACCAGCAGCGGGATCAGCCCGGCCGTCAGCACCGCGACCACGCCCGGCAACCACCAGCGTGACACCCCCGCGAGGCGATCCCGCCAGGCGGCCACGGCCCCGCCGAGGAACAGCACCGGCACTGCCACGGCGCCGCCGCCCAGGTCGGACAGTGCCTTGCCGAGATGGTTGAGCAGGGTGCTGTGCAGCTCGTGCCGGGTCTCCCGGACGGCGCTCCGCGCCCAGCGGTCCAGTCCGAGCAGCGGGCCGTCCACCGCCACCTGCCAGGACACCGCCACCAGCACCACCGCGAGCAGCACCGGCACCGCCGGACGGCCGAGGACGCGGGACAGCCGCCCCGGAGCAGGGGGGAGAGCTCCGGGGCGGCTCTGATGATCGCCGTTCCGTGCGTCCCGGGGGGTGTGGGTCGGACGGTCGGTCGATCGGCCTTCGGTGTGTGCCGCCCCGGGGGGGACGGCCTGGTTGTCCTCGCGGCCGGCGTACGGAACCGCCAGTGGCTGGGGCTCGCTGTCCATCTGTGATGACACTACGTCAAGGTCCTTGCACGGCCGAGGAGCTTCAGCGATTCCGCACACCATCTTCACCGCCCCGCAGCCGGCGCCACACGGGGTCCGCATCGGGGTCCGCATCGCCGTTCGAACCGGTGGGCGCACCGGGGTCGCGCGGGGCGGCGCCGAGCCCGGATGCCTGCTCGACCGGCCCGTCCGGCCCGTCCGGCGAAACCGATCGGCCCGCGGGGACGGGCGTCCCCACGGGCCGATCAGCGCTGTCCGGACATCCCTCCGGCGGGTATCGTGCGGCGCCCCTGTACGGCGCCCGGGGCACTGCGGTGCCGTCGACGGCGAGAACCTCAGACGGCGGCGAAAGCGCCCTCGATGATGTCCAGGCCCTCGTTCAGCAGGTGCTCCGGCATGACCAGCGGCGGCAGGAAACGCAGCACGTTGCCGTAGGTGCCGGCGGTCAGCACCACCAGGCCCTCCGCGTGGCACGCCTTGGCGACGGCCGCGGTGACCTCGGCGTTCGCCTCCTTGGTGCCCGGCTTCACCAGCTCGACCGCGACCATCGCGCCGCGGCCGCGGACCTCGCCGATGACGTCGAACTTCTCCTGCATCGCCCGCAGGCGGCCCAGCATGATCTCGCCGATCCGCTGCGCCTTGCCGTTGAGGTCCTGCTCCTTCATGGTCTCGATGGCGCCCAGCGCGGCGGCGCAGGCCACCGGGTTGCCGCCGTAGGTGCCGCCCAGGCCACCCGCGTGCGCGGCGTCCATGATCTCGGCGCGACCGGTCACCGCGGCCAGCGGCAGACCGCCGGCGATGCCCTTCGCGGTGGTGATCAGGTCCGGCACGATGCCCTCGTCGTCACACGCGAACCACTGGCCGGTGCGGCAGAAGCCGGTCTGGATCTCGTCCGCGACGAAGACGATGCCGTTGTCCTTGGCGAACTCCACGATCGCCGGCAGGAAACCCTTGGCCGGCTCGATGAAGCCGCCCTCGCCCTGGATCGGCTCGATGATGATCGCGGCGACGTTCTCGGCACCGATCTGCTTGGTGATGATCTCGATCGCCTGCGCGGCCGCCTCGGCGGCGCAGTTCTCGGCACCGGTCAGCCAGCGGTACGGGTAGGCCACCGGCACCCGGTAGATCTCCGGGGCGAACGGGCCGAAGCCCTGCTTGTACGGCATGTTCTTCGCCGTCAGACCCATGGTCAGGTTGGTGCGGCCGTGGTAACCGTGGTCGAACACCACGACGGCGGTGCGCTTGGTGTACGCGCGGGCGATCTTCACCGCGTTCTCGACGGCCTCGGCACCCGAGTTGAACAGCGCGGTGCGCTTGTCGTGGTCGCCCGGGGTCAGCTCGTTGAGCTGCTCGGCCACGGCGACGTAGCCCTCGTACGGGGTCACCATGAAACAGGTGTGCGTGAAGGCGGCCAGCTGCTCGGACGCCTTGGCCACCACGGCCTCGGCGCTGTTGCCGACGTTGGTCACGGCGATACCGGAGCCGAAGTCGATCAGCGAGTTGCCGTCCACGTCCTCCAGCACGCCACCGTTGGCACGGGACACGTACACCGGCAGGGTGGTGCCGACGCCGGCCGCCACCGCACCCAGCTTGCGGGCCTGCAGCTCCTGCGACTTCGGACCGGGGATCGCGGTGACCAGGCGGCGCTCCTGCGGGAGCGGCGTTGCGGCGCTCATGGGTTTCTCCAGACTTCTCGGCTCGGTGCTTCGCAGGCTACGGCGGGCCTCCCCGGCCGGGCATGCGCCACTCGGTAGCACTGCGCCGTCCGACTTGTCCGGCGCGGCCAGCGCGGGCGACGCGACTACCGGCGGCCCGCACTCCACTACATTGAGCGCGGGCGTGTCGCCGGGGCGGCGGCATGGGTATGGCGGCACCGACGGCGGTCGGGCCGGCGGGCGAGGGAGCGGGGCCGTACATGGGACCGGACGGGGCACAGAACCACGGCGAGCGGACCACCGCCACCCCCTTCACCCCCATGCCCCGCCCACGGCCCCCGGCCCAGCTCCCCTTCGACCTCCCCACCTGGGTCGCCGCCCCCCGCCCCGAAGCCGCCCCGGGCATCTTCCGCCAGGGGCACCGGCAGCTCGACCCCGAACGGGCGGAAGTGGCGAAGGTGCCCACTGGGCCTTTGTTGTGGCGGGCGTTGTTGAACGTCGTTGCGACGGTCATCACCTACTACGTCGGCACCGTGGTGTTGATGTATGCGGCGGGGTTCTTCCTCCGCTGGTTCGACGGGACATCGCCGGAGCAGTTCGATGTGGTCCAAATACTCATCAATATCGTCACCATCGGCTGTGCTGCTGCGGTCTTCTGGCGGACAGGGCGATGGCAGGAGGTGGGACGGCGATTCCTCACCCGAGCAGGCTGGCGCCAGAACATCGCCCCAGTACTCGCCCGCGCTGTCACACACGAGGGGTCCGGGCCGGTCAAGTCCGTCGACGAGACCGGGCCGCTGCCCACGGTCGATCCCTGGGCCGTTCAGCGAGTGAGTGGTGCCGTGGCGGCTGCTGAGCGGTTGGACCGAGCGATGGTGGGCGACGTCGACTTCGTGCGGATTCAGCGGGCCTGGGAATCGGCTCAGGCGGATCCCGCCTATGTTCCGGCTTTTGTGGAACAGGTGATGGAGCGGGGAGCGGCGGCGTTCAGCCACCCCTCGGAAAATCGCGACCTGCCTGGCCGCGCGGCCAGGCACGACCTGCTGCTGCAGCAGGTGCGACTGGGCACGACGCAGGATGTGCCGAAGAACCCCCAGGCGTTTCGTGCCACGGGCTTTGCCCTGGACCCGACCGTGCTGGGCTCGTCACTTCTCGCCGTCGGCCCCGCTGGTACCGGCAAGACGACGAGGCTGGCCCGGCCGGCAGCTGAGGCGTTGTGCCTTCAAGCGCTCGCGGGGACAGCCTGTGCCGTGGTGATCGGGGCCGCGGATTCCGAACTCGGCCCCGATTCCTGGTACGACGTGGTGATCGCACCGGGCGACCCGGGGAGCACCTATGGACTTGACCTTTACGGGGCCACTCAGGATCCCGACGAGGCTGCGGCCAGGTTGGCGGACGCGCTCCTTCCGGACGAACTGATCGCCCGGGCGGAGAGCACCAGGATGGCCCTCCAGCAGGTTGTCGGGCCATTCCACGCGGCCTATGGCCGCTACCCCGGGGTACGCGATCTGCGATCGCTGCTCACGGGCGACGTGGACGCGACCGAGGCATTGACCAAGGCATTGCGGGAAGCTGGCCGACTCGCGACTTACGAACGCGATCTCGAACATCGCAGGCAGCAGCAGGGTCGGGCGGAGGACCCGGGAACACTACTGGCCGACCGGTTGGCACTGCTGGACCGTCCAGCCTTCGAAGGCGCCTTCCTGACCGACGGTACCGGGCGGCCGCCTTTTGCAATGAGGGCCCTTGACCACCCGCTGCGAGTGCGGGTGAAGCTTCCTGAGCGCAGCCACCCGGAGGCGGCGCGGATCTTGTCCCGGCTGGTGGTCGGTCAGTTCGTCCTGGCGGCGATCTCCCGCCAGGACCGTTCACTGTTCGCCGGTCTGGTGGTGGACGACGCCTCCGCGGCTTTGGACGCCAATACCGTTCGTGGCCTGCAGCGGATGCGCGGAGCCAATGCCGGAGCAGTGCTGCTGCTCCGGACGTTGATGGACTTGCCGGAGGCACTTCGGGCCCCGTTGTTTGGCGCGGTCGGCTGTCGGATGGTCTTCCCCGGCATTGCGCCGTGGGACGGGAAGTTCTTCTCCGAAGCCTGGGGTACTCACGTGATCCATGAACGGGTCGTCACGCATTCCCCGCAAACGGAGGGCGGTGCGGTTCGGCGGGCCGGGCGGTTGGGGCGGAAGGCGCTGTCGGGGACGACGGCGCAGACCGAGTCGGTGACGACGCGGGAAGTGGAGCGGTTGCGGTGGTCGCCGTCGGATCTGGCGCACGCGCTGCCGGCGGGGCACGCGGTGGTGTCGCTGACGGCGGTGTCGGGGGAGCAGGTGCCACCGCTGCTGGTGGATCTGCGGGGGTGAAGTGGGGATGAAGTGGGGATGAAGCTCGCCTTCGAGGAGGATTCGGCAGTGCGGCTTGTCCGGGGCGTCCATAATGAGAGGAGGGAGTTCCCGAGAACCCTCAGCCCTCTTCTCGCCCGGCCGCAACGGCGCGGTCGGGTCGTTCCCCCGAAGGTGCCATGCCCCCCACACTTGCCTCCGTCGTTCGCAACACCTCGCTCCATCTGACGGTCCTCGCCGGTGCGGACCACCTGGAGCGGCCGGTCCGCTGGGTGCACACCAGCGAGCTGGACGACCCGACGCCGTTCCTGGAGGGTGGCGAGCTGCTGCTCACCACCGGTATCAAGCTGGGCCGGACCGCCGCCCGGTTGCAGGCGTACGTGCACCGTCTGGCGGACGCCGGGGTGGTGGGGCTGGGGCTCGGTGTCGGGTTGTCGCACGCCGAGGTGCCGCAGCCGCTGGTGGAGGCGGCCGCGCAGCGCGGGCTGCCGCTGTTGCGGGTGCCGGAGCCGACGCCGTTCATCGCGATCAGCAAGGTGGTCTCGGCGGCGCTGGCCGCGGAGCAGTACGAGGCGGTGACCACCAGCTTCGAGGCGCAGGAGGAGCTGACCCGGGCGGCGCTGGGCAAGGACGGTACGACCGCGGTGGTGCGGCGCCTGGCGGCCCGGCTGGGTGGCTGGGCGGCGCTGTACGACGGGTCGGGTGCGCTGTCGGTGGTGGCGCCGGACTGGGCGGCGCGCCGCGCGGGCCGGCTGGCGGCCGAGGTGGACCGGCTGCGGCGGCGGCCGGCGCCGTCGAGTGCGGCCCTGCAGGGGCGGTCGCCGGGGATCGACACGGCGGACGAGGACTACGTGGTGGTCCAGTCGCTGGGCGCGGACCGGCGGGCGCGCGGGTTCCTGGCGGTGGGCACCGAGGACCGGATCACCCCGACCGAGCGTTACGTGCTGAACGCGGCGGTGGCGTTGCTGACGCTGACCCTGGAGCGGTCGCGGGAGCTGCGGCAGGCCGAGGAGAAGATGGGCGCGGCGCTGCTGCGGATGGTGCTGGCCGGCGAGGTGGCGACCGCCCGGCAGGTGGCGGCGGGGCTGTTCGGCGGGCTGCCGGAGGGGACGGTCCGGGTGCTGGTGGCCGGGGCCGGCCAGGGGGTGGACGCCGGGGAGGCGCTGGGCGAGCTGGGGGACCGGGCGGAGCAGGCCGGGGCGCGGGTGGCGGAGAAGCTGCTGGTGGCGCGGGAGGAGGGGGCGCACGGGTCTCGGTTGATGGTGCTGGCGCTGGACAACGGCGCGGTGCACCGGGCGTGCCTGGGCACGGTGGAGGAGCACGAGGGCCTGTCGCTGGGCGTCTCGGCGCCGGCCGCGCTGGAGGACGCGGGGACGGCGCACGCGCAGGCGGAGCGGGCGCTGGCGGTGGCGTTGCGGGGTGGGCGGCGTTCGGTGGACCACGAGGAGGTCGGCGCGGGGTCGCTGCTGCCGCTGCTCGGGGAGGACGCCGTGACGGCTTTCGCGGAGGGCCTGTTGCGGCCGTTGCGCGATCACGACCGGACGGCGCGCGGTGACCTGGTGGCCTCGTTGCGGGCCTGGCTGTCCCGGCACGGGCAGTGGGACGCGGCGGCGGCCGATCTCGGTGTGCACCGGCACACGCTGCGGTACCGGATGCGGCGGGTCGAGGAGCTGCTCGGGCGGTCGCTGGACGACACGGACGTCCGGATGGAGCTCTGGCTGGCGCTTCGCTCGGGCGAGGAGTAGCCGCGGCGCCGCTGGACGCGGTGGAGTGGCCGCGGGGGTGAACGCTACGCCGTGGCCAATCCGGTCGGCGCGCCCACGCCCCTACCCTCGATTCTGGCTCCACGTCCGTGGGGCCCTGAGGATGACGAGGGAAGGGCCGGTACCACGGTGACCACCACGTACGATTTCTGGCTGGCCGGCCGCCGGGCGAGCGGCGACGCCGACTTCGAGGTGCACAACAGCTGGGACGGCCGTCTGGTCGGCAGGGTGAGCATCCCCACCGAGGCGCAGGTCGAGGAGGCGCTGGACGCCGCCGTGGCCGCGCTGCCGGTGTTCGCCGCGACCCCCGCGCACGTGCGGTCCGCCGCGCTGGACCACGTGGCCCGGCGGCTGGCCGAGCGTACGGAGGAGATCGCCCAGCTGATCACCGCCGAGAACGGCAAGCCGATCAAGTGGGCCCGTGGTGAGGTCGGCCGCGCCGTCTCCGTCTTCCGCTGGGCCGCCGAGGAGGCCCGCCGTACCAACGGCGAGACCATGCGGCTGGACACCGACCCGGGCGGCGTGGGCCGTTTCGCGGTGGTGCGCCGCTTCCCGCGCGGTGTGGTGCTGGGCATCGCGCCGTTCAACTTCCCGCTGAACCTGGTGGCGCACAAGGTGGCCCCGGCGATCGCGGTCGGCGCGCCGATCATCCTCAAGCCGGCCCCGGCGACTCCGCTCTCCGCGATGGTGCTGGGCGAGATCCTGGCCGAGACCGACCTGCCGGCCGGTTCCTGGAGCGTTCTGCCGGTGCCGAACGACCGGATGCCGGCGCTGGTGCAGGACCCGCGCCTGCCGGTGATCTCGTTCACCGGTTCGGACACGGTCGGCTACCAGATCATGGACTCGGTGCCGCGCAAGCACACCACCCTGGAGCTGGGCGGCAACGCGGCGGCCGTGGTGCTCGCCGACTGGTCCTCCGAGGCGGACCTGGACTGGGCGGCCACCCGGATCGCGATGTTCGCGAACTACCAGGGCGGCCAGTCCTGCATCTCGGTGCAGCGGGTGATCGCCGACGCGTCCGTCTACGACGCGCTGGTGGAGAAGGTCGTCGCCAAGGTCGCGGCGCAGGTCACCGGTGACCCGAACGACGACGCGACCGACGTCGGTCCGCTGGTCGACGAGAACGCGGCCCGGCGGGTCGAGTCCTGGGTGGACGACGCGGTCGCCAAGGGGGCCAAGCTGCTCGTCGGTGGCACCCGTGAGGGCGCGACGTACGCCCCGACCGTGCTGGCGGAGATGCCGGCCGACGCGATCCTGGCCAAGGCCGAGGTGTTCGGCCCGGTCCTGTCGCTGCACCGGGTGGAGGGCACCGACGAGGCGTTCGCCGCCGTCAACGACTCGCTGTTCGGCCTGCAGGCGGGTGTGTTCACCCATGACCTGCAGACCGCCTTCCGGGCCCACCGGGAGCTGGAGGTCGGCGGTGTGATCATCGGCGACGCGCCGTCCTACCGCGCCGACCAGATGCCGTACGGGGGCGTCAAGGACTCCGGCGTCGGCCGTGAGGGCGTCAAGTACGCGATGGACGACTACACCGTCGAGAAGGTCATGGTCCTCACCGGTCTCGACCTCTGACCTGACCTGACGACCCGACCTGACCGACCGGTCCGGTCCGGTCCGGACGTGGGGGGGGGGGGGGGGCGGGCGGCGCGCCGCGGGGGGGGGCGCGCAGGCCGGA
>NZ_JBEXNT010000145.1:0-23438 GCF_040611255.1 Kitasatospora sp. NPDC002965
CGACGGGCCGGTCCGGACGGGCGACGGGGCCGGGCCGGCCCGGACGGGCGACGGGGCCGGGCCGGCCCGGACGGGCGACGGGGCCGGTCCGGTCCCCGGACGGCGCACTCCGGTTCACCGGCCGGGGTGCCCCCGATCGGACGAACGTCACACCCCGTCGACATACTGGCGCGATGCCGATCGCCGAAGATCCAGAACCGCGCCCGCACGAGGGCCGGGACCAGGACGGGACCACCCCGTCCGGGGCGGACGGGAAGGACCCGTTCGCCGACCTCGTCCTCGACGAGGAGTTCGTCAAGGGTGCCTCCGTGAAGGAGCAGACGGGCCGCACCCGGATGCTCGCCGCCCAGTGGAAACACACCCCGCCGGTCGACCCCGGCGGCCGCCGCTCCGTGAACGACGGCCCCCGGGCCCGGAAGCGGTTCGGCCGCGGTCCGCGGCCGGCCGACGCCTGGGGCCGTCCCCGACCGCGCCGTCGGCCGGAGTGGCGGGCGCCGGTGTTCGTGGTGCTCGCCGTCGCCCTGGCGCTCGCCGCGCTGAACGTCGACGGCCTGCGGTCCTGGTACTCGACCCGCTTCGGCTCCGACGGGACCACCGCCTCGTCCGTGCCCACCGCCGTCCCGACCGTCGCACCGGAGACGGCCCGGCCGACCGGCGCGCCCTCCCCCGTCGCCGAGCAGCGCCCGACCGTCGACCACCCGTGGGCCGGCTCCCCCGCCGAGGGCTGGCCGACCGACATCACGGTGTTCGAGCCCAAGGAGACCCCGCCGGCCATCGGGGTGTTCGACGCCGCGCAGGTCGCCGCCCAGGTCAAGCTGGTCAAGGACTACCTGGCGGCGGCCAACCTGGACCCGAAGGTGATCGCCGGCGCCCGCCCGGAGGCGGCACTGGCCCTCCTGGACCGGGAGGAGCGCGACGCGGCCGACGCCGCGCTGACCAGGCCCTCCGTGGACACGGACCCGACGCACTGGTTCAGCCGCTTCGACCCGGCCGAGGCCGTACCGGTCGGCGACACCGTGAAGCTCCAGGGCCTGATCACGGTCGAGGGCGACGGCGCCAAGGGGGTGCTGGTGCGCGCCGACTTCACCTACGTCTACGCGCTGCGCCCCGGTCCGGAGGCCGCCCGGCGCGCCGCCTCGCCCCCGCCGAAGCCGGCCACCCCGCGCCCGACGGCCCCGCCCGCGACGGGCGGCGGCGCACCCAGGCCGGTGGGCTGGACGGTACCGGCCGCGGACGTCGCCGGGGACACCCGGACGACCCGCACCGTGGTCCGCAAGGTGGACACCTTCCGCTTCCACGACCCGGCGCGGTTCCGGGTGGACCCGAAGAAGCTGACTCTCAGCAGCAGGACCGAGATCGGCAACAGCGCGTGCGACGTCTACGACGGCTACCTGCACCCGCAGTTCGACCAGTTCGCCGCCGCCACCGGACCCGAGCCCGCACCGAGCGGGACGTCGAGCGACCCGTACGACCGCAGCAAGGACCTGACGGAGGACGACGGCGAATGCGGGACGATCACCCGCAGCTGAACGGCCCCGCCGGCGGTCAGCGCCTGCGCCTGGCCCGGACCGGCCCCTTCGGGCCGGGCCGGCCGCCGCGCCCGGACCGGCGCCGCTCGTGGCGGGTCAGCGCCCGCTCGTAGTCGGCCCGGTGGACGGCCTCGCCGGGCGCCTCGACCAGACCGCGGGCGGCGTAGGCGAGCAGGGCCCCGACCCCGCCGATGATCCAGACCACGCCGAGCGACTTCTCCTCGGCCATCCAGCCGGTCAGCCGGTCCTTGCCCTCGGTGAGCACCTTCCAGGTGCGCAGCGCGGAGAGCAGCGAGCAGATCGCCACGGCGGCGACCAGCAGGCCGTTGAGGAAGCCGCCGTTGTCGGACATCCGGATGCCGTCGACCGCGAGGCGCAGGACGAAGGCGGCGGCCGCGGCGGCGAGCAGCGCGCCGACCGGCACCAGGATCCGGCGGATCCGGTAGCCGCCGTCGTGGTCGACCCAGCTGGTGCCGAACCAGCGGATCGGCTCCGGTTCGGGGGCGCCTGCGGGCGTGCGGTCGCCGGTGGGCTGGGGGGCGGGGGCGGATTCCTCGGTCACACGGCCGATTATCACCCGGCGCCCCGGAACGGCGGAGGAGCCGTCCCCGTGGTGGGACGGCTCCTCGTGGTGCGCGGGGGTGTCAGCCGAGCTTGCTGACGTCCCGGACGGCGCCCTTGTCGGCGGAGGTGGCCATCGCGGCGTACGCGCGCAGGGCCTGGCTGACCTGGCGCTCGCGGTTCTTCGGCTTGTAGCCGCCCCCGGCCTCCAGCACCGCCCGGCGCTCCTCCAGGACCTCCGGGGAGACCTCCAGGGAGATCGTCCGGCCGGGGATGTCGATGGCGATGATGTCGCCGTTCTCGACCAGGGCGATCGTGCCGCCGGACGCGGCCTCCGGGGAGGCGTGGCCGATCGACAGGCCGGAGGTGCCGCCGGAGAAGCGTCCGTCGGTGACGAGCGCGCACGCCTTGCCGAGGCCCCGGCCCTTGAGGAACGAGGTCGGGTAGAGCATCTCCTGCATGCCCGGGCCGCCCTTGGGGCCCTCGTAGCGGATGACGACGACGTCGCCCTCCTTGATCCGCTTGGCGAGGATCGCCTCGACCGCGTCGTCCTGGGACTCGACGACCACGGCCGGGCCGCTGAAGGTCCAGATCGACTCGTCGACGCCGGCGGTCTTCACGATGCAGCCGTCCTCGGCGAGGTTGCCGTACAGCACGGCGAGGCCGCCCTCGACGGAGTAGGCGTGCTCGACGCTGCGGATGCAGCCCCCGGCGGCGTCGGTGTCCAGGCTGTCCCAGCGCTCGGACTGCGAGAAGGCCTCGGCGGAGCGGACGCAGCCGGGCGCGGCGTGCCACAGCTCGACGGCCTCGGCGGACGGCGAGCCGCCGCGCACGTCCCAGGTCTTGAGCCACTCGGCGAGCGAGTCGGAGTGGACGGTGTGCACGTCCTCGTTGAGCAGCCCCGCCCGGTACAGCTCGCCGAGGATGGCCGGGATGCCGCCGGCCCGGTGGACGTCCTCCATGTAGTACGAGCCGTTGGGCGCGACCTTGGAGAGGCAGGGCACCCTGCGGGAGACGGCGTCGATGGCCAGCAGGTCGAAGTCCAGCTCGGCCTCCTGGGCGGCGGCGAGCAGGTGGAGGATGGTGTTGGTCGAACCGCCCATGGCGATGTCGAGGGCCATCGCGTTCTCGAAGGCGGCGCGGGTCGCGACGGCGCGCGGCAGGACGGAGGGGTCGTCCTGGCCGTAGTGCCGGTTGGTGATCTCGACGACGGTCCGCCCGGCGTTCTCGTAGAGGGCGCGGCGGGCGGTGTGGGTGGCGAGGACGGATCCGTTGCCGGGCAGCGAGAGGCCGATCGCCTCGGTGAGGCAGTTCATCGAGTTGGCGGTGAACATGCCCGAACAGGAGCCGCAGGTCGGGCAGGCGTTCTCCTCGATGATCGCGATGTCCTCGTCGGACACGTTCTCGTTGACCGCCTGGGAGATGGCGTCGACCAGGTCGAGCTTGCGCACGGTGCCGTCGACCAGGGTGGCCTTGCCGGCCTCCATCGGGCCGCCGGAGACGAAGACGGTCGGGATGTTCAGGCGCAGCGCGGCCATCAGCATGCCGGGGGTGATCTTGTCGCAGTTGGAGATGCAGATCAGCGCGTCGGCGCAGTGCGCGTTGACCATGTACTCGACCGAGTCGGCGATCAGGTCGCGGGAGGGCAGCGAGTAGAGCATGCCGCCGTGGCCCATCGCGATGCCGTCGTCCACCGCGATGGTGTTGAACTCGCGCGGGATGCCGCCCGCCTGCTTGATCGCCTCGGAGACGATCCGGCCGACCGGCTGCAGGTGGGTGTGCCCGGGGACGAACTCGGTGAAGGAGTTGGCGACCGCGATGATCGGCTTGCCGAAGTCCTCGCGGGCTACGCCGGCCGCCCGGAGAAGCGCCCGGGCGCCTGCCATGTTGCGACCGTGGGTGACCGTACGGGACCTCAGCTCGGGCACTGTGCTCCACTCCTTCGGAGGCTGACTCGCGGCCCCGCTCGGTATGGAGGGTGCGGGGCCACTGTGTCCGTCGAGCCTACGCCCGCCGTCCGGGCGGCGGACGGCGCGTCCGCGATGCGGTCAGGGCGGCGCGTGGACGGAGCGGGGACGGAGCGGGGACGGCGTGGGCGGAACCGGGTCGCGGTGGGGCGGAGCGGGGGGGGTGGGCCGGGCACGGGCAGCCGGGTCAGCCCGGGGTGACCGCCACCGTCAGGTCCAGCACGTACGGCTCGACGACCCAGCCGTCCGGGAACTCGCCGAGCAGGGCCTCGCGCTCGACGGCCAGCAGCGGTGCACGCCGCTCCGGGGTGAGGGCGGCGAGGTAGGAGCGCGAGGTGAGGTCGGTGATCACGTGGTCGACGGTGACCCGGCGTTCCCAGCGCAGCCGGGCGGAGCCGGTCCGCAGGTCGTGGGGCGCGAGGTGACCGGCGATCTCGTTGACGGCGCCGTAGCCGTGGTAGCTCTGCAGCGCGGCGGCCAGCCGCTCGCCCATCGCGCGGATCCAGCCGACGCTGGTGTCCTTCACGTTCCACCAGGTGGCGAGGGCCCCGCCGGGCCGCAGCACCCGGATCGCCTCGGGGACCGACCGTGCGGGGTCGGTCCAGTGGAAGGCCTGCGCGTAGGTGACGAAGTCCGCCGAGCGGTCGTGGAAGGGCAGTTCGTCGCCGGTGCCCCTGACCAGCGGCAGACCGGGGCTGCCGGCCAGGAACCGGGCGGCCATGCCGTCATTGGGCTCGACGGCGACGACGTCCGCGCCGCGCCCGGCCAGCAGCCGGGTGGAGATGCCCGTGCCGGCCCCGACGTCCAGTACCCGGGCGCCCTTGAGGCTCCGGCCGGACAGCCGCTCCAGCTCGTCGAACAGCTCGTCCGGGTACGACGGCCGCGCCCGGTCGTACTCGGCCGCCACCCCGCCGAAGGACTCCGCGAGCTCCCTGAGCTTCTGTCGATCCGTCATGGCTCCCCCTGCACAAGTCCGTTCGTACGCTCAGCGTACGCGTGCGGAGGTGGCCAGGTGCAGGCGGGTGAACGCCAGCGCCTCGGCGAGATCGGCCTCCCGTTCGGCGGGCGACGCGGACCGCCGGGTGTTGACCTCCAGCACCACGTGACCGTCGAAACCGGTCCGGGCGAGGTGTTCGAGCAGCTCGGCGCAGGGCTGCTTGCCCCGGCCCGGGATCAGGTGCTCGTCCTTCCCGGAGCCGGAGCCGTCCGCGAGGTGGATGTGGGCGAGCCGGTCGCCCATCCGCTCGACCATCGCGAGCGCGTCGATCCGGGAGGTCGCGGCGTGCGACAGGTCGATGGTGAAGTGCCGGTAGTCCTCGTCGGTGACGTCCCAGCCGGGCGCGTACGCCAGCACCTCGCGGTCGCGGTACCGCCACGGGTACATGTTCTCGACGGCGAACCGGACGTCCGTCTCCCCCGCCATCCGGTCGATGCCCTCGACGAACTCCCGGGCGTACTGCCGCTGCCAGCGGAACGGCGGGTGGACGACGACCGCGCTCGCACCGAGCTTCTCGGCGGCCGCCCGGGCCCGGACCAGCTTGGTCCACGGGTCGGTGGTCCAGACCCGCTGGGTGATCAGCAGGCACGGCGCGTGCACGGCGAGGATCGGCATGCCGTGCACGTCGGAGAGCCGGCGCAGCGCCTCGATGTCCTGGCTGACCGGGTCGTTCCAGACCATCACCTCGACGCCGTCGTAACCGAGCTTCGCGGCGAGTTCGAAGGCGATGGCGGTGTTGGCCGGATAGACCGAGGCGGTGGAGAGGGCGACCTTGGTGTCCGGGATGTGCAGGGCCGGGTGGGCGGGCAGGACCAGGCGGTCGGTGGTGCGGAGCAGCGGCGGGCGGGCGGCGGCCTGCCGGGCGGCCTTGACCGACTTCACCGACTGGACGGCGGCCTTGGCGGCGCCGGCGGCCCGGGCGGTGCGGGTGCCGCGGGCGGGCTGCGCCGGTGCGGCGGCTTCGGTGGCGGGGGCGCCCTTCGCGGCGCCCTTGGCCGCGGACCTCTCCGTCCGGGCCCTCCCGGCGCTGCGCCGGGCCGTCGGTTCGGCCTTCCGTCCGGCCTTCCGCCCGGTGTCCTCCCCGGCCGCCGGTTCGGTCGTCGGCTCGGTCGTCGGCTCGATAGCCGGTTCGGCCTTCCGTCCGGCTTTCTGCCTGGCCGTCGACCTGGCCGCGGGTTTCGCCCCGAGCCTGGCCGCCCGCGCCGCGGGCGCCTCCGCGGCTTCCGGGCCGGGCCCGGCCGCAGGCTCGGCAGTCCGGCGGGCGGTGCGTCCGGCCGTCCGGCCCGCCGACTGCTTCGACGCCTTCCGGGCCGCCTTCTCGGCGACCCCGCCGGCGGCCTCCCTGGCCGCCCGGACGCCCTTCACCGCCTTGCCCAGCTTGCGGGAGCGCACGGGCGCGGTGTCCGGGTCGGCGGTGTCCGGGTCGGCGGTGTCCGCGGACCGCGTCGCGTCCGGGTCCGGAGTCGTGTCCGAGGTCGTGCCCGCAGGGTCCGCAGGGCCCGCACCGGCGTTCGGAGCCGGGCCGGACGGGCGGCGGGCCCGGCGCGCGGCGTCCGGCCGCGGCTGCCCGTCCTCGGGAGCGCGGCCCTCCCGCGTACCGTCCTCGCCCGCTGGATGCGCCACGGGAGACAGCGTAAGCGTCCCGCGCCCGGAACGGGGAGCCGGTCGGAGGGCGCGCGGGCGGGCCACGCGCCGGGCCGTCCGGGCGGGGGAACCGGCAGTTCGGGGGCGGGAACGGCCCGTCAGGGGGTGAGGGCGGGCCGACGGCGGTCGGCGGAACCGTCCATGGCGTCCAGGCGGCGCAGGATGATCCCCTCGCGCAGCGCCCAGGGACAGACGTCCAGTTCGTCCAGACCGAACAGGTCCATCGCGGCGTCCGCGACCAGGGCGCCGGCCAGCAGCTGCTTGGCGCGGCCCTCGGAGACCCCCGGGATGTGTGCCCGCTCGGTGACGGTCATCGCGGAGAGCCGGGGCAGCCAGGCGGAGAGGTTGCTGCGGGTGAGCCGACGGTCCGTGTACGGGCCCGCGTCGGCCGGGGCGGCGCCGGTCATCCGGGCGAGCTGCTTGAAGGTCTTGGAGGTGGCGACGGCGTGGTCGGGGGTGCCGAGCCGGGAGATCTCGCCGACCACGGTCGCGATCTCGGCCCGGATGTGGCGTCTGAGCTCCCGCAGCTCCTCCGGGTCGGCGACGTCGCCGGGCAGCCAGCGGGCGGTCAGCCGGCCGGCGCCGAGCGGCAGCGAGCAGGCCACGTCCGGCTGCTCGTCGAGGCCGCAGGCGATCTCCAGCGAGCCCCCGCCGATGTCGAGGTTGAGCAGCCGGCCGGAGGACCAGCCGAACCAGCGCCGGACGGCGAGGAAGGTGAGCCGGGCCTCGTCCTGGCCGGAGAGCACCCGCAGTTCGACCCCGGTCTCCTGGGCGACCCTGCGCAGCACCTCCTCGCCGTTGACGGCCTCGCGGACGGCGGAGGTGGCGAACGGCAGTATGTCGACGACGCCCTTGTCCTCGGCGACCCGCAGCGAGGAGGCGACCATGCCGACCAGCTTGTCCACGCCGGGCTCGCTGATCGCGCCCTGCTCGTCGAGGAGTTCGGCGAGCCTCAGCTCGGCCTTGTGGGAGTAGGCGGGCACCGGAGCGGCGCCCGGATGGGCGTCCACCACGAGGAAGTGGACCGTGTTGGAACCTACGTCGAGAACACCGAGTCGCATAGCGCTCCACGCTACGCGATTCGGGGGCTGTGGAGACCGGCTGCGACGGTATTCGTGCTGGTCCGACGAGTACGGTCGGAAGGGTGCGGGGGACGGGCCGGGACGGGTCGGCCGCGGGCCGATCAGCCGCTGTGTTCCGCCCGGTGGCCGGTACGGCAGCGGGTGTCGGCCCAGGCGCGGGCCCGGCCGGGGGCGTCCGTGATCAGCCCGTCGGCGCCCCGCCCGGCCGACGACCGCCAGGCCTCCTCGTCGTCCAGGACCCAGACGTACACCTCGCGGCCGCTCCGGCGCTCGGCGGCGATCCGGTCGGCGGTGGCGAGCGTGCGGTCCAGGGCGATGCCGTGCAGCGGGAGGCCCGCCGGGTCGTCGGCGAGCCCTGCGCCCTGGATCAGTACCACCGGCAGCTCGGGCGCGACGGCGTGGGCCTGCCGCAGGTGCTCGGCGGAGAACGAGTACAGGTGGACCGGCGCCCCGCTGTCGGCCGCCAGCCGGGCGATCCGCTCGACGTCCTCGGCACGCTGCCACTTGATCTCCATCAGCAGGGTGACGCCGCCGCCGGAGAGCCGCCGGAGCAGCTCCTCCAGGGTCGGCACCGGCACGGCCGGGCCGGGTCCGGTGGTCACCCGCAGTCCCGCGAGCTGAGCGGCGGTCAGGTCCGCGACCGCGCCCTCGCCGTCGGTGGTGCGGTCCACCGCGGAGTCGTGCATGAGCACCGGCACGCCGTCCCGGGTGGTCCGGACGTCGGTCTCCAGCCAGTCGGCGCCCTGGCGGAGGGCCGCCTCGAAGGAGGCCATCGTGTTCTCGGGGGCGTCGAGCGGCGCGCCCCGGTGACCGATCACCAGTGGTGCGCCGCAGCCGGTCCGGGCGACGGCGGCCGGCTGGGCCCGCAGGCCGGTGGCGGGCTCGGAGGTGCGGGCCGCCGTGGCGGCGCAACCGGGGACGGCGGCGGCGAGCAGCGCGAGGGCGGGGAGGGCGGTGCGCAGGGCCGTCCTGGCGGGGCGGGGCGGGGTGGTCACGACTCGGGGCTCCAGTTGCTCTGCTGCTCTGCTGCTCCGTGGCTCTACTGCTCTACTGCTCTGCGGCTCGCGGTCCGGTGGTCGCCGGTCGGCCGGCAGGGAGCCAGCATGCCGCACCGTGACGATGCGCCGACGCCACCCGGGCGACCGCACCCGCCCGCCACCGCACGGTCCGGTCGGCGCGGACGATCACCGGGTGACCGCGTCGGGGATCCACCCGCCCGGTCACCGGCCGGTGACACCACCGTGGACGCCCCGGCCGCAGACGGTCCGGACCTCCGGGAAGGCTCTACCCTTGCCGGGTGGCAGCAGCAGAGACCTCCAAGAAGAAGACCAAGCCCAAGGCCGGCGGTCCGACGACCGTCGACCTCGCGATGCCGACCCTCCGCTCCGACCTCGGCTCCGAGCCCGGTGCCGGGCCCGGCGACCGGCTCCGCCCCGAGGTCGCGCTGGACTTCCCGCGCGCCTGGGTCGAGTTCTCCGACCCGGACGACGAGGAGCAGGTCTTCCGCTGCGACCTGACCTGGCTGACGTCGCGCTGGTCGTGCATCTTCGGCAAGGGCTGCCACGGGATCCGCGAGGGCCGCGGCGAGTCCGACGGCTGCTGCACCCTGGGCGCGCACTACTCGGACAAGGACGACGAGAAGCGCGTCGCCGGCCACGCGACCCGGCTGACCCCGGAGATCTGGGAGAACTTCGAGCACGGCACCGACGCCAGGGGCCGGATCAGGCTCGACGGCGGCATCACCATGTTCGACGAGGACGGCGACCGGCAGACCCGCCGGATCAACGGCGCCTGCCTCTTCCTCAACAGCCCCGGGTTCCCCGGCGGCGCCGGCTGCGCGCTGCACACCCTGGCGCTCAAGGAGGGCCTCGAACCGCTGGAGACCAAGCCGGACGTCTGCTGGCAGCTGCCGGTCCGCCGCACCTACGACTGGATCGACCGCCCGGACGACACCCGCTACCTCCAGGTCACCATCGGCGAGTACGACCGGCGCGGCTGGGGTCCGGGCGGCCACGACCTGCACTGGTGGTGCACCGGCAGCCCGGAGGCGCACCAGGGGCCCGACCCGGTGTTCGTCAGCTACCGCCCCGAGCTCACCGAGCTGATGGGCAAGGCCGCGTACGAGGTGCTGGCCGGCCTCTGCGAGCAGCGGATCGCGACCAAGGGCGACCGCAAGGTGGCCCCGCACCCGGCCGACCCGGTGAAGAAGGCGAAGAAGTAGCACCCCCGGGAGCCCCCGGCCGCAGCCCCGGGACGGCCGTCCGCGCGGGCCGACGCCGGGGGCTCGCGTGCGGGGGCTCGCGTGCGGGGACCGTTACTTGTCGATGTCCCCGACCACGAAGAACATCGAGCCCAGGATCGCCACCATGTCGGCGACCAGCGTGCCGGGCAGCAGCTCCGTCAGCGCCTGGATGTTGTTGAACGAGGCCGAGCGCAGCTTCATCCGCCACGGCGTCTTGTCGCCGCGCGAGACGAGGTAGTAGCCGTTGACGCCGAGCGGGTTCTCCGTCCAGGCGTAGGTGCTGCCCTCGGGGGCCTTGAGCACCTTGGGCAGCCGCAGGTTGACCGGGCCGGGCGGCAGCTGCGCCAGCTTGTCGAGGCAGGCGTCGGCGAGGGCCAGCGCGTTGACGGTCTGCTCCAGCAGGCACTCGAAGCGGGCCAGGCAGTCGCCCTCCTCGCGGGTGACCACGGTCAGGACCTGCCGCAGCTCCTCGGAGCCGTAGGCGAGGTAGGGCTCGTCGCGGCGCAGGTCCAGATCGAGGCCGCTGGCCCGGGCGATCGGTCCGCTGACCCCGTACGCCTGGGCCTGGGCCCGGGTGAGCACGCCGACGCCGGCGGTCCGGGCGCGGAAGATCTCGTTGCCCAGCACCAGGTCCTCGAAGACCGGCAGCTGGGAGCGGACGACGGCGACGGCGGTCCGGACCCGGCCGAGCCAGCCGGCCGGCAGGTCCTCCTTGAGCCCGCCGACCCGGTTGAACATGTAGTGCATGCGCCCGCCGGAGGCCTCCTCCAGCACGTGCTGGAGGTCCTCGCGGCCGGTGAAGGCGTGGAAGATCGGCGTGATGCCGCCGAGTTCCAGCGGGTAGGAGCCGAGGAACATCAGGTGGTTGAGGACGCGGTTGAGCTCGGCGAGCAGGGTGCGGATCCAGACCGCGCGCTCGGGCACCTCCATGCCGAGCATCCGCTCGACGCCGAGCACCACGCCCAGCTCGTTGGAGAAGGCGGAGAGCCAGTCGTGCCGGTTGGCCAGCATGATGATCTGCCGGTAGTCCCGGGCCTCGAAGAGCTTCTCCGCGCCCCGGTGCATGTAGCCGATGACCGGCTCGGCGGTGACGATGCGCTCGCCGTCCAGCACCAGCTTCAGGCGCAGCACGCCGTGGGTCGCCGGGTGCTGCGGGCCGATGTTGAGCACCATGTCGGTGGTGCCCGCCTCGCCCGTGAAGTTCTCGGCTCCCGCCCCGATGCCGACCGTGGTCTCCCTCATGGGGTCAGAGTCTGCCATCCCGGCAGCGGCCCCAGGCTCCGCGGTACCGGCATGCGGACGGTCTGCGAGAGCCAGCCGAACGCACCGAGGCCGCCGGGGTCGGTCAGCTCGGCGCCCTCGCCCGCGCCGCCGAGCGCCCGGAGGTAGGCGACCGGGTCGGTGGAGGCCAGGGCGAGCGGGGGCCGGGCCCCGCTGACGCCGAGTGCCCGGAGCGCGTCCCGCTGCGTCGTCCACAGGCTGTGGAGACCGGGCGCGGCGGCGGCGTCCAGTGCGACGTGCGCGGTGACGTCGCAGGAGCCGTCCGGCACGGGGAGCACCTCGCGGCCGGCCCGGAAGCCGGTGCGGGTGGTCAGCGGCGGGCGGCGGCCGGCGGTGTGCGCGTAGTCGACGGCGACGGCCAGCCCGCGGTCCAGCCCGGCGACCGCGTGCGCCCAGGCCGCGTCCCGGGGGCCGCCGAACTCCACCACGTCCCCGGGGCGTTCCGCCGGCCACCAGCGCGCGGCCCAGGCCGCGTCCGCCGCGGAGACCGGGTCGCCGAGCCGCTCCCCGCCCGTCGCGGTCTCCACCTCGACGTAGCGCAGCACCCCGTCCTCGTCGGCCTCGCCGGTGTCCAGGGGGACGTTGTCGAGCCACTCGTTGGCGAACAGCAGACCGGTGACACCGCGTGGCACCCGGTCCGTCCAGACGACGTCCGCCCAGGCCCGCTCCGTCCACAGCCCTGTGGACGGAGGGACGGCCGGACGGTCGGCGAGCTCCACCGCGTACGGCCGCACCCGGTCACGGACCGCGTCCGGGCCGGTGTCCGGCAGCGCGGCGAGGACACCGGCGACCAGTTCGCCCCGCCCGGCCCCGACGTCCACGAAGGCCAGCTCCTCCGGACGGCCGAGGGCCGCGTCGACCTCCAGGAGCAGCCGGGCCACCGCCCCGGCGAACAGCGGCGAGGCGTGCACCGAGGTGCGGAAGTGCCCGGCGGGGCCCTCCGGCCTGCGGTAGAACCCTCCGTCGGGGTCGTACAGGGCGTGTTCCATCGCGGTCACCCACCGCATCCAGCTCATGCGCCGGGACGCTACACAACCGGTCCGTACCCTCCCGACCAGTACGGCATCGGCACTGCGGGCTCTCCGACCTAGGGAGTAGGAGGGATCGCCCTCCCGGCGGACCTGGGCACGCTCCGCGACTGCCTACGCTTGAGTCGTGCATCGACTCAACGCCTGGCTCCGCCGTCACCCCATGGTGGTCGACTCCGCCTGGGCCGCGTTGGTGCTCTTCCTCGGCATCCTGCCGGAGAACGGGAGCGGCAACGACGGCTGGCGGTTCGGCGTCCACTTCGCCATCGCCCTCGTCCTGCCGATGCTGATGGTGATCCGCCGCCGCTGGCCGAACGCCACGGTGGCCGCCGCCACCGCCATCGGCCTGACCCAGGTGGCGCTCGACGTCAACCCGGCGGTCTCCAGCATCGCCTACCTGGTGTTCGCCTACACCGGCGCCGCCTTCGGGCGGCCCTGGACGTCCCGGACGGCCCTGACCGCCGGGCTGCTGGCCGGCCCGCTGGTGTTCTGGCAGCTGCACCCGATGAAGACCACGGTCGACGACCTCGGCGACGCCCACCACCAGTCCTACTCGATCCCCGAGTCGCTGTTCATCTCGGCGCTCATGACCACGCCGTTCGTCCTGTGCTGGGCGTGGGGCCGGCTCACCCGGGTCCGGCGCGCCTACCTGGTCGAGCTGGAGGACCGCGCGGCCCGGCTGGAGCGCGAACGCGACGCCCAGTCCAAGGTGGCGGTGGCGGCCGAGCGCGCCCGGATCGCCCGTGAGCTGCACGACGTGGTCGCGCACAACGTCTCGGTGATGATCGTGCAGGCCGACGGCGCCGCCTACGTGCTGGAGAACTCCCCGCAGCAGGCCAGGGAGGCGCTGGGAACGATCGCCTCCACCGGCCGCCAGGCCCTGGTCGAGATGCGCCGGCTGCTCGGCGTGCTGCGCACCTCCGACACCAACGCCGAGGAGTACGTGCCGCAGCCGGGTGTCGAGGAACTGCCCGACCTGCTGGACCAGTGCCGCACGGCCGGCCTCCAGGTGGACTTCGCCACCTCGGGATCGCCGCGCGAGCTGCCCCGCGGCGTGGAGCTGACCGTCTACCGGATCGTCCAGGAGGCGCTGACCAACGTCCGCAAGCACGGCGGTCCGGACGTGCACGCCCGGGTCGCGGTCGACTTCGGGGACCGCGAGCTGGCCGTCCTGATCGAGGACGACGGCCGCGGCTCCACCGACGAGCAGCTGGCCTCCGGCGGTACCGACGGCCAGGGCCACGGCCTGATCGGCATGCGCGAGCGGGTCGGCATGGTCAGTGGCAGCCTCGACGTCGGGCCCCGCCCCGGCGGCGGGTTCCGGATCCGCGCCGTCCTGCCGCTCAAGACGGCCCACTGACCCCGCCCGACGTCACCACCCCGTCGCCCCTCATCGAGGAACTAGGAGCCACCTTGACCATCCGCGTGATGCTGGTCGACGACCAGGAGCTGCTGCGCACCGGATTCCGGATGATCCTGCAGTCGCAGGGCGACATCGAGATCGTCTCCGAGGCCGGGGACGGCGTCCAGGCCCTGGACAAGCTCCGGCACACCTCGGTCGACGTGATCCTCATGGACGTCCGGATGCCGAGGCTGGACGGCGTGCAGGCCACCCGCAGGATCTGCCTGGCGGAGGACGGCAGCCCGCTGCCCGACGCCCCCCACGTGCTCATCCTCACCACCTTCGACCTCGACGAGTACGCCTTCGCCGCCCTCAAGGCCGGCGCCAGCGGCTTCCTGCTCAAGGACGTGCCGCCGACCGAGCTGGTGGCCGCGATCCGCGCGGTGCACGGCGGGGACGCGGTGGTCGCCCCGACCACCACCCGCCGCATGATCGACCGGTTCGCCGAGGTGCTGCCGACCCCGCAGAGCGGGCCCGGCCGGGACACCCTGGGGCCGCTCACCGAGCGGGAGCGCGAGGTGTTCCTGCTCGTCGCGCAGGGTCTCTCGAACGGGGAGATCGCCGCCCGGCTGGTCCTCTCGGAGGCCACCGTGAAGACCCACGTCGGCCGGATCCTGGCCAAGCTGGGCCTGCGGGACCGGGTGCAGGCGGTGGTCCTCGCGTACGAGGCGGGCCTGATCCGGGCCGGCGCCACGGACTGACCCGCCGGTCCCCGCGCTCCCGACCCGCTCCCCGGCCCCGCCCCGGGGCCGTCCCGCGACCGGCCGCCGGACCGCCCCGGGCCGCCCCCGACCCTCCCGGCCCGGCACGACCCTCCCGACCCGCCCCGACCGGGACCGCCCCGCGCCCGTAGAATGGGCCGGTACGTCCGGTACCCGAGGAGGACCGGAACGGAGAGTGAGGACCAGGGCCGAGCCGTGAGCACGTCCGACAGCGCCTACCCCGACGAATTCGCCGCGTTCCCACCCCTCGCCGACGGCTTCGGCGACCCGGCCGACCCCGGCAACCGACCCGCCCGCCTGGCCGTCGGCGTGGTCGGCACCGGCCGGGTCGGCCCCGCCCTCGGCGCCGCCCTGCAGCTCGCCGGCCACCGGGTGGTCGCCGCGTCCGGGGTCTCGGCCGCGTCCCGGCGCCGCGCCGAGGCGCTGCTGCCCGGCGTGCGGATCGTCTCCCCGCCGCAGGTGCTGGCCGCCGCCGACCTCGTCCTGCTGACCGTCCCCGACGACGCGCTGGCCGACCTGGTGGCCGGCCTCGCCGCGACCGGCTCCGTCCGCCCCGGCCAGCTGCTGGTGCACACCTCGGGCGCGCACGGCGTGGCCGTGCTGGAGCAGGCCACCCGGGCCGGTGCGCTGCCGCTCGCGCTGCACCCCGCGATGACCTTCACCGGCACCTCGGTCGACCTGGCCCGGCTGGCCGGCTGCCCGTTCGGGGTGACCGCCCCCGAGGAGCTGCGCCCGGTCGCCGAGGCGCTGGTGGTCGAGATGGGCGGCGAGCCCGAGTGGGTGCCGGAGGACGTCCGCCCGCTCTACCACACGGCCCTCGCGCACGGCGCCAACCACCTGGTCACCCTGGTCGCGCAGGCGCTCGAACTGCTGCGCGCGGCCGGCGTCGCCGAGCCCGGCCGGATGCTCGGCCCGCTGCTCGGCGCCGCGCTCGACAACTCCCTGCGCTCCGGCGACGCGGCCATCACCGGCCCGGTCGCCCGGGGCGACACCGGCACCGTGCGGCGCCACCTGGCGCAGCTCAGTACGGTGTCCCCGGACATCCCGGCCGCCTACCGGGCGATGGCCCGCGCCACCGCCCAGCGGGCACTCGCGCACGGGACGATCGACGAAGCGTCGGCGGCATCGCTGCTGGACGTACTGAACGAGGAGAACCAGTAATGGCACGCGGCAAGCAGCCGGGCAAGGTCCAGCGCGCCCCCAAGGTCCACCGGGCCGTGGTCACGCACACCGTCGACGACTTCGAGGCCGCGTTCTGGCCGGACGAGCAGCCGGTGGACAACGCGGTCGTGATGACCATGGGCGCCCTGCACGAGGGCCACGCCGCACTGATCCGCGCCGCCCGCCGGCAGGTCGGCCGGGACGGCCGGGTCGCCGTCACGGTCTTCGTCAACCCGCTGCAGTTCGGCGCCGGCGAGGACCTGGAGCGCTACCCGCGCACCCTGGACGAGGACGTGAAGCTGGCCGAGGAGAGCGGCGCCGACGTGGTCTTCGCGCCGTCCGTCGACGAGGTCTACCCGAACGGCGAGCCCCAGGTGCGGGTGGCCGCCGGCCCGATGGGCGAGCGGTACGAGGGCGCCACCCGGCCCGGCCACTTCGACGGGATGCTGACCGTCGTCGCCAAGCTGCTGCACATCACCGACCCGGACTTCGCCTTCTTCGGCGAGAAGGACGCCCAGCAGCTGGCGATCGTCCGCCGGATGGTGGCCGACCTGGACTTCGACGTCGAGGTGGTCGGCGTGCCGACCGTCCGCGAGGAGGACGGCCTGGCGCTGTCCTCCCGCAACCGCTTCCTCTCCGCCGAGGAGCGCGCGCACGCGCTCGCCCTCTCCAGGGCGCTGTTCGCCGGCCGGGACGTCGCCGCCCAGGGCCCGAAGGCCGCGCGCGAGGCCGCCTCGGCCGCCCTCGAAGCCGCCGACGGCATCACCCTCGACTACCTCGCCCTGCTCGACCCGCTCTCCTTCACCGAGGCGCCGGACGACTTCCAGGGCGAGGCGGTGCTGGCCGTCGCCGCGACGGTGGGCGCGACCCGTCTGATCGACAACGTCCACGTCATCTGCCGCTGACGAACCCGCACGGCCCCGGCTCTGGGCGGATCGGCGACCATCGCGCAGAATCGTCCGGCAGCTGCACATCCCTCAGGCATGCACTCACAGGAGGCGTGACCACATGCTCCGCACCATGCTCAAGTCCAAGATCCACCGGGCCACCGTGACCCAGGCCGACCTGCACTACGTCGGCTCGGTCACGGTGGACGAGGACCTGCTCGACGCGGCCGACCTGCTCCCGGGCGAGCTGGTCCACATCGTCGACATCAACAACGGCGCCCGGCTGGAGACGTACACCATCGCCGGTCCGCGCGGCTCCGGCGTGATCGGCATCAACGGCGCCGCCGCCCGCCTGGTCCACCCCGGTGACCTGGTCATCCTCATCGCCTACGGGCAGATGGACACCGCCGAGGCCAAGGGCTACCTCCCCAAGGTCGTCTTCGTCGACGACCGCAACCGGGTCACCGGTCTGGGCGGCGATCCGGCCGAGGCCGCGGAGGGCACCGGGCTGGTCCGCGGTGACCGGGTGGCGGCCCCGACGGCGGTGGGGGGAGCGTACGGTGACGGCAACAGTGCGGCCCCGACCGCGCGCTGAAGGAGCCACTGAAGCCATGTCCGTCACGCACCGCCTCGCCGCCCCCGCACCCGGCTGGACCACCACGACCGACGTCGTGGTGGTCGGCTCCGGCGTGGCCGGGCTCACCGTCGCCCTCAACGTCCGCAAGGCCGGCCTGCGGGCCCTGGTGGTCACCAAGGCGATGCTGGACGACGGCTCCACCCGCTGGGCCCAGGGCGGCATAGCCGCCGCCCTCGGCGAGGGGGACACCCCCGAGCAGCACCTGGACGACACCCTGGTGGCCGGCGCCGGCCTCTGCGACGAGGACACCGTCCGCACCCTGGTCACCGAGGGCCCGGACGCGGTCCGCCGGCTGATCGCGGTCGGCGCCGCGTTCGACCGGGGCGAGGACGGCGAGATCCTGCTCACCCGCGAGGGCGGCCACCACCGGCGCCGGATCGCCCACGCGGGCGGTGACGCCACCGGAGCCGAGATATCGCGCGCCCTGGTCACCGCCGTACGGACCGACCCGGGTATCGAGCTGATCGAGCACGCCCTCGTCCTCGACCTGCTCACCGACGCCGACGGCCACGCCGCCGGCCTCACCCTGCACGTGATGGGCGAGGGCCAGCGGGACGGCGTCGGCGCCGTCCGGGCCCGCGCGGTGGTGCTCGCCACCGGCGGCATGGGCCAGGTCTTCTCGGCCACCACCAACCCCGCGGTCTCCACCGGCGACGGCGTGGCACTCGCCCTGCGGGCCGGCGCCGAGGTCACCGACCTGGAGTTCGTCCAGTTCCACCCGACCGTGCTGTGGCTCGGCCCGGACGCCGAGGGCCAGCAGCCGCTGGTCTCCGAGGCGGTCCGGGGCGAGGGCGCCCACCTGGTCGACGGGACCGGCACCCGCTTCATGGTCGGGCAGCACGAACTGGCCGAGCTGGCCCCGCGCGACATCGTCGCCAAGGCCATCACCCGGCAGATGCAGCTCCACGGCACCGACCACATGTACCTCGACGGGCGGCACTTCGGCGCCGAGATGTGGGAGCAGCGGTTCCCGACCATCCTGGCGTCCTGCCGGTCGCACGGCATCGACCCGGTCACCGAGCCGATCCCGGTCGCCCCGGCCGCGCACTACGCCTCCGGCGGCATCCGCACCGACGGGCACGGCCGGACCACCGTCCCCGGCCTGTACGCCTGCGGCGAGGTGGCGTGCACCGGGGTGCACGGCGCCAACCGGCTGGCCTCCAACTCGCTGCTGGAGGGCCTGGTCTTCGCCGAGGCGATCGCCGCCGACCTGGCCGCCCGGCACGCGGCCGGCGAGCTGTCCGAGCGGTCGGTGGACGTGGCCGCGGCCCGTGCCGCCCGCACCGTGCCGCTGCCCGCGCCCGAGGCCCGGGCCGAGATCCAGCGGCTGATGTCGCACGGCGCGGGCGTGCTGCGCTCGGCCGCGTCGATGGCCGCCACCGCGGCCGGGCTGACCCGGCTCGCCGAGCAGGCGCTCACGCACGTCGCGGAGGAGAAGCCGGCCGACCCCCGGGTGGAGACCTGGGAGGCCGCCAACCTGCTCCTGGTCGCCAGCGCGCTGACCACCGCCGCCACCCAGCGGGCGGAGACCCGCGGCTGCCACTGGCGCGAGGACTTCCCGGACCGGGACGACGCGCGGTGGCGGCGCCACCTGATCACCACCCTCACCGCCGAAGGCGACCTTGTCAGCACCCCCGAGGAGCAGTAACACCATGACCGACGCGACCCACACGCACGAGGAACTCCCGATGGCCGACGGCTGCGGCGACGGCTGCGCCTGCGGGGACGGCGAGGGCTACGAGACCGGCCTGGACCCGCAGCTCGCCGAGCTGCTGGAGGAGGCCGGCCTGGACCCGGTCGAGGTCGAGGACATCGCCACCCTCGCACTGGCCGAGGACCTGGCCGGCGGCGAGGACGTCACCTCGGTGGCCACCGTGCCGGCCGACGCCGTCGCGACCGCCGACTTCACCGCCCGCCAGGCCGGTGTGGTGGCCGGTCTGCGGATCGCCGAGGCCGTCGTCTCGCTGGTCTGCGAGGAGGAGTTCGAGGTCGAGCGGCACGTCCAGGACGGCGACCGGGTCGAGGCCGGCCAGGTGCTGCTCTCGGTCCGCTCCCGCACCCGGGACCTGCTGACCGCCGAGCGCAGCGCGCTCAACCTGCTCTGCCACCTGTCCGGGATCGCGACCGCCACCCGGGCCTGGTCGGACGCCCTGGAGGGCACCGGCGCCGTGGTCCGCGACACCCGCAAGACCACCCCGGGCCTGCGGGCGCTGGAGAAGTTCGCGGTCCGCTGCGGCGGCGGTGCCAACCACCGGATGGCCCTCTCCGACGCGGCCCTCGTCAAGGACAACCACGTGGTCGCGGCCGGCGGCGTGGCCGAGGCCTTCCGCGCCGTCCGGGCCGCCTACCCCGACCTGCCGGTCGAGGTCGAGGTCGACACCCTGGAGCAGATCCCGCCGGTCCTGGACGCCGGGGCGGACCTGGTCCTGCTGGACAACTTCACCGTCCCGCAGCTGACCGAGGCCGTCGCGCTGGTGGCCGGCCGGGCGAAGCTGGAGGCGTCCGGCGGACTGACCCTGGCCGGCGCGCGCGAGGTCGCGGAGACTGGTGTCGACTACCTGGCGGTGGGGGCGCTCACCCACTCCTCGCCGATCCTGGACATCGGCCTGGACCTGCGCGCCTGATCCGCCCGCTCGCGCTCTGCCCGCTCGTGATCCGCCCGCTCGTGATCCGCCCGCTCGCGCTCTGCCCGCTCGGAATCCGCTCGCTCGGGATCTGAGCGCTCAGGATCTGCTCGGCACCTGATCCGCCCGTCCGCTGACCCTCGACGAAGAAAGCACCCCATGCTGCTCACCATCGACGTCGGCAACACCCAGACCACCCTCGGCCTGTTCAACGGCGAGGAAGTGGTCGAGACCTGGCGGATCTCCACCGATCCGCGCCGCACGGCCGACGAGCTGGCGGTGCTGCTGCACGGCCTGATGGGCTCGCACACCGCGATCGCGGACGCGACGGTCGAGGGCCTGGCGATCTGTTCCTCCGTCCCCTCCGTGCTCCACGAGTTCCGCGAGGTGACGCGCCGGTACTACGGCGACGTCCCCGCGGTGATCGTGGAGCCGGGGGTGAAGACGGGGGTGCACGTCCTGATGGACAACCCCAAGGAGGTCGGCGCCGACCGGATCGTCAACGCGCTGGCCGCCAACCACCTCTACGGCGGCCCGTGCATCGTGGTCGACTTCGGCACCGCCACCACCTTCGACGCGGTCAACGCCCGCGGCGACTACGTCGGCGGCGCGATCGCCCCCGGCATCGAGATCTCCGTCGAGGCGCTCGGCAACCGCGGCGCGCTGCTGCGCAAGATCGAGCTGACCCGGCCGCGCAACGTCATCGGCAAGAACACCGTCGAGGGCATGCAGTCCGGCATCCTCTACGGCTTCGCCGGCCAGGTCGACGGCCTGGTCGACCGGATGGCGCGCGAGCTCTCCAAGGACCCGGACGACGTCCAGGTGATCGCCACCGGCGGCCTGGCCCCGCTCGTCCTCGGCGAGGCCGGCTCGATCGACGTCCACGAGCCCTGGCTCACCCTCATCGGCCTCCGGCTGGTCTTCGAACGCAACCGCCCGGCCTGACCCGGCGTCCGTGGGCCCCCCGCCGGGGGGCCCACGGGCACCGCGGGCCGTTCCGGGGGCCGGCACGGGCCAAACGTGGGGGATCGGCGCGACGCTACCGACAAATCGGATATTCCTCACGTAGTGTCAACCCATGCCTACGCCACACGGATCGCGCGGCGGCATGGCCTTCAGCGCCGACGAAGTCCGCGTGCTGCGCCGCGCCCTCGCCCAAGCCCTGCACCCCTCCGTCCCCGTCCACCTCCAGGGCCACGACCGGTCGCCGTTCACCGGCGCGGGCGCCGAGCTGTGGACGGAGGACGTCCAGGACGCGCTGCGCCTGACCGAGGCGATCGACGAGGCGGTCCAGGAGGGCGGCCGACTGCGCGCCTTCCTCCTCGCCGATCTCGGCCGCTACCGGGCCGCCCTGCCCGGCAGTGCCGGCGGCTACCTGGAACGGCTGGAGGAGGCGGTGACCGACGGGTACCTCCCCGGGCCGGAGGACCTCACCGCGCTCCGCGGGCTGACCCGCCAACCGTGCGGGCAGAACGAACGGTCCCGCCGCTCGCGGCTGGCCGGCCGCTGCCACGCGCTGGCGGAGGCCGCCGTCCGCGAACGGCTCGCCCTCACCACCGGCCAGCGCCACCTCGTCGCCGTACCGAGCCCCGCCGCACCCCCGAGCATTCTCCCCACCCCTGTTGGAGGACGGATCCCGATGAGCAGCACCGAGCCCGCCGCCGAGCAGCCCGCCGCCGCCCGCAAGGGCCCCCAGCCGAGCCCCCAGGGCCAGCAGGCGCCCCGGCCGCACCGGCTGCCCACCCCGGCCGAGCTGTTCGGCCGCCGTCCCAAGCCCCCGGCCCACCCGGACCACGCCGCGCCGCCGCCCGCGCCGGAGGACCTGGAACTCGCGACCGGCACCGGCTGACCGCCCGCCGCCCGGACACCGGGGGAGGCCGCTCCGGCGGCCTCCCCCGATCCATGTGTCGACAATGTCGTTATTCCGTCAGGACCTCGCGGTCACGACTTCATAACCTTCACGAGACGCGCCGCCGGATCGATCCCGTCCTGTACGAATTGATGACCGATCACCCGGATTGACGAGGCCACGGGCGTCCATAGGGTCTCGGGGACACCCACACCACCAAGAGGATCCCCGTGAACTCGACCCGCACGCGCCGAGCACTCGGCGCGGCCGCGGCGACCGCGGTCGCCGCCCTCTCCGTCGGCACACTGGCCGCTCCGGCCCACGCCGCGGACCACGCACTCAGGATCAGGGTGGGGAGCCCCGTCCAGATCCCCGTCGAGCCCACCGCCCCCCGGCCCCAGCTCGGCGACAACGTCGACCTGCGGATCGGCCGGACCGGCACCGGGCCGGTCATGGGCACCAGGATCACCCTGGACGTCTCGGGCCTCGACGGCGTCGCCACCCTCACCACCGGCGAGCGCTGCACCACCGCCGCCAAGGTGATCACCTGCGACGTCGGCTACCTCGACAGCGACGACGTCAACACCACCGCCCGCCTGTGGCTGAGCGCGCTCCCCGGGGTCCGGCCCGGCGCGAGCGGCACCGTCCACGCCACCATCAGCGCCCCGGACGCCGGGTCCGCGAGCACCGACTTCACGGTCGAGGTCGGCACCGCCGCGTTCCGCACCAAGGAGCTCACCCCGAAGACCGGCGCCGCGATCGGCAGCCGCATCGACCCCGGGCTCCGGTTCGCCAACCGCGGCGGCGTCCCCGCCTCCCGCGCGGTCGTCGAGGTCTACCTGGCCCCCGGCCTGAAGGTCGACGCCTGGCCGTCCAACTGCGAGTACGCCACCGCCCCGGGCGAGCCCCGCCCCGAGGGCACCGGCGCGTACGCACCCGTCACGTACGGCCTCTGCACCGTCGAGGGCGAGATCGCACCCGACGAGGCGGTCCGGCTGGCGGGCCTCGACCTCACCGTGGCCGCCGACGCGTACGACACCTTCGCCGGCTTCACCGTCCTGCCCCGCCCGGACGCGGCGGACGCCAACGGGCCCGCACTGCGCAAGAGGCTGACGTTCGAGCACGGCACCGGCGCCCCCGCCACGCTGGTCAAGGCCGGTACCGAGGGCATCCCGGCCGGCTTCCCCGGCCGCAACGACAACTCCACCGAGCAGGAGGTCAGCGCCGACAGCCACGCGGACTTCGGCGTCACCGGCACCTGGGCCCCGGACGCCACCGGCCGCGCGGGCACCCTGACCGTCACCGCCGCCAACGACGGCCCGGCCTCGATCATCGACCGCAGCGGTGGCGAGGCGACCCCGCACCTCGACGTCCAGCTCCCCGCAGGCGCCACCGTCACCGGCCTCCCGAAGGGCTGCACGGCGGAGGACCGCGTGCTCGGCCGCCCGTCCGAGAAGCCGCTCAACAGGTTCGGCTGCGAGGCGTTCGACTCCTACATGGCCGACGGCGCGAAGGCGTCCTTCAAGCTGGCCCTGAAGCTGGCCGAGGGCACCGACCCGCTGACGGCCACGGTCTCGCTCCAGAACATGGGGAGCGAACTGGAGGAGGGCCTGCCCAGCGCCCTCATGAGGTGGGACCGCAACCCGGCCGACAACCTGGTGAAGGTCACCCTGCGGGCCGCCCCGGCGCCGGCACCGACCACTCCCCCGCCCGCGCCCGCCGCGACCACCCCGCCGGCACCTCGGTGTGGGCCGCGTACTCGATCAGCCCGGCCGACCAGGGCGCGCCACCGACCTTGCGGCGCATCTCGATGTACTCGACCGGG
>NZ_JBEXNT010000146.1:0-5622 GCF_040611255.1 Kitasatospora sp. NPDC002965
CAGCACGGCGCTCCCGCCGACGACGGTTCCTCCGATGCGCGGGGCGGGCGGCGGCGCGCTGAGCGAGGGCCCCCGGGGGTATCCGCCGGGCCGAACCGCACACCACACAGGACGCCGCCGCAACGGCGGCAGCGACAGAGCTGGGCGGACATGGGGCGGGCGTGGCGGGTGCCCCGGCGTGCGGCCCGGCGTGTGGCCCGCCCCGGCGGCGCCCGTTCGCTCAGCGGCGGCCCAGTAGCTTCGCCAGGAAGCCTCCGGCCTTGCGGGCGCTCCGGTCGCAGGAGCAGCGGTCGGCCTGGCGAACTCCGGCGAGGACCTGGTCGACGTGCATACCGCACCCGGCATAGCCGGCCTTGCCGCAGATTCGGCACGTGGTGCGTCGACACATGGCAGAACTCCTTGTGGATCGGTCGGGGAGGACGTCCCCGCTTCGTTGTCCAATATACCCGCCGGGGTATTTTTCCCGGGTGTCCGGGGTTCTGGACGTCCGTAGTCCCGTCCACACTCCCCACCTGGCCGAACGGCCCGGACGGGAGCCGATCCGTTTCACCCGCCCGCCCGGACCGTGCTGCGGAGGCCGTCACCGGCCTCCAGCCGCGCGCGCCCGGCAACCGCCACGACCTGGCCAGTGGGGCAGGTCGCCCCTCGACGTGGAGCTCCGAAGGGTCGAACATGCGGGACCCAGGCTCGTCGGCTTGTCTGCCCGGCAGATCCAAGTCCCCTCCATAGTTGGCGAGTTGCTGGTCCCAGCTGGGGCATCAAGCTTTTCCCAAGGTTTGCCTCAAGTCGGTCGACCAGAGTTGCCGACGTGCCCCGAAACGCCGACCGGCCGGGACGGGGCGCCGCAGAACACCGAATCGATCCTTTCGACGAGAGGTCCCTCATGCGCATCCGCCAGACCGTTTCCGTACTCGCCCTCGGTGCCGTGCTCGCCGTCGGCGGCGCCGTCGCTGCGCCCGCCCAGGCGCAGACCGGCCTCAGTGGCTCGATCCCGTCGTACTGCGTCCAGGGGTCGGACTCGAACTACTTCGGGGTGCACTGTGCGACCCAGAAGATCTACAAGGTGAAGGCGTACTGCGACAGCAGTGACGGCCGGCACACCGTCCTGTCCGGCAACGACGCGAGCAACAACGGATGGTCCAAGATCCACTGCAACACCCTGGGCGCCGGTTGGCGCTACCGTGCGGGCAGCGGGACCGTTGTGGTCCGTTGACCGGGGGCGTCGTCGACGCGGCACGGCTCCCGGCCGGGCGCGTCCGGACGAGGTGACGACCAGGTCCTGAGCCGAAGGCCGGCCCGCTCCCGGGCGGGCCGGCCCCACGGTTCGGTAACGGTCTCGATGCCCTACGTGCGAGTCGACAGGCGTCCCGCGCTGCTGAGGACCTCGCCGTCCGTCGGCGCGCCACTCAGTGGAGGATGCTGACGGCGCGGGCGATGACGAGGAGGGAGGTCATCAGGGCGGCGATGCTCTCGATGCTCATCAGGAGTTTCGCCCGGGTGGAGAGCGGCATCGTGTCGGTGGGGCTGAACGCGGTGGAGTTGGTGACCGAGATGTAGAGGTAGTCCGGCAGGGTGGGGACCCAGTCGGACGAGCCGCTGGCGCCGTCGGCGACCTCCTGCACGGCGTCGTCGTTCTCGTCCTGGGAGAACCGGAAGTCCGCCAGGGGGAGTTCGGGGCGTGGGGCCTGGGTTCGGCTGACGGGGCCGCCTCGATCGAGTTCCCAGTACGCGAGGCCGAACACGATGATGTTGGTCAGCCACACCTGGAGGGCCGCGACCAGGAGCTCCCCGCCGTCCTCCACCTGCTTCGAGACCAGGTCGTGGATCAGGATGCCGAGCGAGGCGAGGTTGCTGGCTCCGATCAGCAGGACGAGGGTGAGCGACATGGCGCGGGAGATGCGGTTCTGGCGGGTCAGTCGCAGGGGGTTGACGGCGACCAGCGGGACCAGGAGGAGCAGCTCCAGCGCCGGCAGGACGTAGCGGGGTGCGACCAGCAGCTGCTGGGGGAGCGCCACGTACAGCAGGATCGCAGCCAGCGTGGCGAGAACGGCGGGCAGCCGGGCCTCACCGCGCCGCTCGTGCCGGGGGTGGCGGAGACGGGCGTCCCCACGACTACGTGTCATGACCTTCTCCCTTGTTCGTACACCGCGGTGCGGTGGGTTTCGCAATCTGTCGGGCCGCGTCCCACCTGTCCTGCCGTCCGCCGTCCTGCCGTCCGCCGTCCGGTCGCTCCCGGAGCACTTCCGGGTACTTCCGGGGTACTTCCGGGTTCTTCGCAGGGGGCGGTTCCCGCACAGTCCCCGGCGCGAGCGGGGCGCGGTCGGGCGTGGCGTTGAACGGTGGCAGGGCCGTCCCCAGGGGCGGCCCCGCTGTGGGTTGCCGGCTCAGACGGGGGCGCCGTAGCAGGTGCCGTAGTAGCTGGAATGCGCGTTCTGGTGGAGCCGGTCGGTGGCGTCGTGCCGGTCGGGGCCGTACTCGGGCCGTTCTGCTGCCGCAGGCTCCGGCTGCGGGAGCCGCTGTCGGCCCGTCGGCTGCCCCCGCTGCGCGGGTCCACACCCGTCAATGCGGCGGGCGCGGCCACCTCCCGGCCGTGTCGCCGTCGATCCGGACGACGAGCGGCGAGGGGCGACCTGTTCGGTGCCGCCGCCCACGTCGACACCGGCCCTCCCGGCGCCTCGGAATGCCGTGGCAAACCGCACTGACGTTCTGCCACACTGATCGCGATCTTCACCGCGGTTCCGCCGGGTGGTAGCTGCCGACGGCACCCACACGAGGCGAATCGCGGTCATCTCCATGAGAAAAAGGGGGAAGTCGCCACCGTGCGCACCCGCAGAGCCCTCGGCCTGGCCGCCACCGCGGCTGTCGTCACGTTCGGGCTGCCGGCTCCGGCCCACGCCGCAGATCCGGCCGCCGTCCTCTACGTCGACAACGCCACCACGTCGAACTGCATTGACACCGGCATCGGCACCGCTGCCCGGCCCTACTGCACCATCCAGGCCGCAGTGGACGTGGCCGGCCCCGGGCAGACCGTGCAGGTAGCGCCCGGCCGGGGCTACGTCGCGGGGCTCCGGGTCACCCGGTCCGGCACCGCCGACAAGCCGATCGTGATCCGCAGTGACGGCTCACCCGCCGCCAAGTCACCCGTCCTGTCGGGGAAGAACCCGGGGACCGGACTGGAGATCACGGGTGCGCAGCACATCGTGGTCAGCGGCCTCACCTTCAGCATGTCCCCGCTCGCCGTGGTCGTGACCGACTCCAGTGACATCCGGCTGGAGGCGAACAGCTTCATCGAGAACTTCCGCCTCACGACCGGCAACCCCGCCGTCAAACTGGTCGGGCACACCTCGGACGTCAGCGTGACCCGGAACCGGTTCTGGTTCCAGCAGGCCGGTGTGTCGGTGGACACCGGCGTCCAGCGTGTGTCGATCGCCCACAACGACTTCGCCGCCCCGGCCGAGTACGCCGTCCGGGCGACCGGCGCGTCGCACGTCAGCGTGGTCAACAACACCATCGCGAACGTCTGTGGCACCGCCGTGGCACTGGACGGGGCGTCCGGCGACGGTGTGGTCGAGAACAACGTCATCTCGGGGGCCTCGGCCGACTACCCGTTCTACCGTTCCCAGCGGTGCTGGTACGTCGACCCCGCGCCCGTGGTCTCGGTGTCCGCCGCCGCCGCTCCGACCGCCACGGTGGACTACAACACCGTGCACTCCTGGACCGGCGCCCCCCTCTACCGTTGGGCCGGAACCGACCACACCTCGCCGGACTCGCTCGCGGCCGCCACCGGGCAGGGCAAGCACGACGCGGACCAGGAGGTCACGTTCCTGCAGAACCTCCCGGTCAGCGGACAGTTCGTCGATGACAGGCTGCCCGTCACCGCGACCAGCGCGATCGACTCCGCCGACCCGAACGCTCCCGGCGCCGCCGGCACCGACCTGCTCGGCAGCAGCCCGGTCGACCACCCGGACCTCCCCGACTCCCCGGCGGGCGGCTTCCTGGACCGCGGCGCGTACGAGTTCCACGCGCCGAAGTCCGTCGTGGTCGGCACGGTCGGCAGCGCGTTCCAGACCGCCTTCGGTCCGGCACCGTTCGCCGTCACCGCCACCGCCACGGCCACGACCGTCTGGCAGGTCGACCTCGGCTACACCTTCGACTTCGGCGACGGCACTCCGGTCGTCACCACCGGCTCCCGGTCCGCCGATCACGTCTACGCCACGGCCGGCACCTACAGGGTGACCGCCACCGCCACCGACGGGAGGGGCGGCACGGTCGTCAGCGACCCGAACGCCGCGCCCGTCACCGTCACCGATCCCGGCCCGCTGAAGCCGCAGTTCACCCTCGGCACCACCGGAGACCTGGTCTACACCGCGACGGCCTCCGTCCCGGACTCGCCCTGGCCGGTCACGCTGCAGCAGATCGACTTCGGCGACGGCACCCCCTCACAGGATCCCGGCACCCCGCACCAGTACGCCTGGCCGGGCACCTACCAGGTCACCTTCACCGTGAGGGACGCGAGTCAGAGGACGGCGACCGCCACCCAGCAGGTGGACGCCCAGTACTCCCGGGCCTACCTGGCCGCGCTCCCGGGCGAGAAGACCGGCCTGCTGGCGATGACCGAGCACGCGCTCTACCAGGCCACCGGCAACTACGGGAACGGCGTCTGGTCGCCCTTCACGAACGCCCGCGCGCTGGTCGGCAACTGGCCCCTCAAGCTGGCCGGCACGCACGGCGGCAAGCACCAGTTCGCGAACCTCAACGGGTACCTGGTCACCTACGACCAGGGGTACCCCGGTGCGACCCGGCACTGGGACCAGATCGCCCTGCCCGGCCTCCCCGGCGCCGGCGGCAACTCCGAGCGCAAGAACATCACCGACCTGTCGGTGGTCGAGAACGGGACCTCCACCAAGCTGGTGGTCGCCGCCGACGGCGGACTCTACGAGGCCACCGCCGACTACGCGGTCGGGCGCTGGACCGGCTGGGCCGCGATCACCGCCAACGTCTCCTTCGGCACCCGGATCACCAAGGTCGCCGCCGCGATGACCGGCAACGTCCTGCACGTGTACGCGCTCGGCGCCAACGGCCGCCTGTACACGGCGGACGGGGACTACGACCGCGGCACCTGGCGGGGTGGCGACCTGACCGGCTCCATCGGCCAGCCCGGCCGGCCCACCGAACTGACCGCCACCGCCGTCAACGGCACCGTCCACGTCGTCGCCCTGATCGACGGCTCGCTGTACGACGTCGGCGCCGACTACAACGCCGGGCGCTGGGGCAGCTGGGGCAACGTCTCCGCCGCGACCGGCCTCGGCGGCATCACCACCTTCGCCGCCGCCACCACGGGCGACAACCTGCGGCTGTACGCGGTGAACAACGGTCACCTGTACGACATCCTGGGCGACTACAGCCGCGGCTGGAGCGGCTGGGGCGACGTCACCTCGGCGGCAGCGGCAGGGGAGATCCCCGCCGTCACCGCCGTCGGGGCGTGGGGATCCCGCCAGTAGGCGCCCCGCAGGCGGGCACGCGCACAGGCGGGCACTCCCGCCGCGCACCGACCACGGCCCCCGGACCGGCAGCCCGCCCGGCCGGGGGGCGCGGCGTGCGCCCCGCCGACCCGCCCGCTAA
>NZ_JBEXNT010000146.1:5632-23105 GCF_040611255.1 Kitasatospora sp. NPDC002965
CGGCGCGCACCCCCGCCGCCCCCCCCCCCGCCCCCCCGCCCCGGCCCCCCGCGGGCCCGGGGGCCGCGTCGTGCCCCGACGCGACCGGCCGTATCGGCGCCCCGGATCCGGAGCGCCGTCCTTGAACGCGACCGGCTGGCGCCACGATCCGCGCGTACCGGCGGCGGGCGGAGAGGTTGGCGCACGCAGATCCTGTGGGCCCCGCGGTGGGGGAGACCCGCGACCACATCTGGCGGGGCGAGCGGGGCGATCGCTTCCTCACCGGCTTACCCGACGTGTCTACGACCGGGGTCGTGATCCATCGGCGGGCGTCCGGTCGGCGCTGCCCGGCGGCAGCCACCGGGTGATCCGGTCGAACAGTTCCAGCAGTGGCTCGCCGACGTCCCGGCCGAACTCGGTCAGCCCGTAGGTGACCTGAGGCGGCGTGGTCGGCTCGACCGTCCGCCACACCAGGCCGTCCTGGACCAGCGCGCGCAGGGTCTGCGCGAGCATCTTCTCGCTGATGCCCCGGATGCTGTCGCGCAGCTCGTAGAACCGCAGGTCGTTGCCCTGAAGGGAGATCAGCACCCAGACCCCCCATCGGCTGGTCACGTGGTCGACCGTGTCGCGTGCCGCGCAGTCGGTGTGAAACACCTCATATCGCTTGCCGGTGTCACTGCGCCCTGGCTGCAAGCCTTCCGTCATGTACGGAGCTTACCTTCAGGTATGTCCTTACCAGTGGTAAGCCCGCTGTCCTAGCGTCAGCACCGCACAGCAGCACGTGCACACGAGCGCAGGACATCGAGCGCAGGACATCGAGCGAGGAGCTGATCATGATCGTGGTGACCGGGGCCACCGGAAACATCGGCCGGCCGCTGACGCGGGCACTGGCCGGGGCGGGAGAACAGGTGACGGCGGTTTCGCGGCACGCGGCGCCCGCGCCGGACGGCGTCCGGCACGTCGTAGCCGATCTGGCCGAGCCGGCCGCTCTGGAGCCCGCGCTCGCCGGGGCGAAGGCGTTGTTCCTGCTGCTGTCGGGCGACCTGCACGGCCCCGGGACAGCCCCGGCCGACGTCGTCGGCCGAGCAGTGGCGGCCGGGGTCCGGCGCATCGTGCTGCTCTCCACGCAGGGCGTGTCCACCAGGCCGTTCGGCCCGACCCGGATCGCGATGCGGGCACTGGAGGAGCTCGTCCGGGAGTCCGCCCCGGAGTGGGCGATCCTGCGGCCGGGCGGCTTCGCCTCCAACGTGCTGTGGTGGGCCGAGTCCATCCGGACGCGGCGGACCGTCGTGGCCCCGTTCGGCGACATCGGCGCGCCGGTCGTCGACCCGACGGACATCGCCGACGTCGCGGCGGCCTGCCTGCTGGAGGACCGGCACCTCGGCGGCGTGTACGAGCTGACCGGCCCGGAGGTGATCAGCCCGCGCGGGCAGGCACAGGCCATCTCCGCCGCACTGGGCTCGCCCCTGCGGTTCCACGAGCTCACCCGCGACGAGGCCAGGACCGCGATGGCCCGAAGCATGCCGGTGGAACTCGCCGACGACACCCTCGACATCCTCGGCGCCCCGAACGGGGCCGAACTGCGCATCAGCCCGGCCGTCCGGCAGGTGCTCGGCCGTCCCGCGCGTACCTTCGCCGACTGGGCCGACCGCCACGTCGCCGCGTTCCGCTGAGGATGGGGTGAGGGGTGCCCCCCGTCCCTCCGGACGTCGCAGGGTGCCGCAGGCAGCCTCCCGCCGGGGCCGGCCGGGTCTAGTTCAGCGCGTCGCCGAAGAGGAAGTTGCCGACGTGGTGCGGGTCGGTGGAGGTGTAGAAGCCGCGGAAGGCCGACAGCACCTCGGCTTCCGACAGCACTCCGTCCCGGTCGGTGTCCAGCTTCTCGAACGCGAACCGTGCGGCCGGCTCGGTGGAGCCGAAGGCGCGCTGGAAGTCCCAGAACTCCGCTGCCGAGATCCGCCCGTCCCGGTCCCGGTCCATCAGCCGGAACACCGCGTGCGCCGCCGGAGCCAGTACGTCGTCGAACGCGCCCGGTGCCTGGGCCAGCAACCGCATCCCGGCCCGGTACTCGTGCCGCTGGATCTTCCGGTCCCTGTTGGTGTCGAGGTCCGCAACCAGGGCGCGCCACCAGCCCTGGGCCGCGGCCAGCATCGCCGTCGCCTCCGGTGCGTCGAACGCCGCCCCCGAGGCGTCGATCACCCGCGACGCGAGCCCCAGGATGTCCGTCGCGTCGATCACCCCGTCCCTGTCGAGGTCGGCCTGCCCGAAGCAGACGTCGATCTTGCGGTCCAGCAGGGCGTCGGCGGCGGTGGTCATGGCGGGTTCCTCGTTCCGTGGGTGCGGGTGGTGCGGTGCCCGGTGAGCCTAGGCAGTGGCGTTCACGAGGTGCAACCGCGAGGCCACGTACGCGTGATCGGACAGCTGATCGCACCGCGCGCGACCGCCCGGGGTTCGAGGCCGGCTCGCCCGGGTGCCCCGGGTTCATGGCCGGCCGGGTCGGGTGACAGCATCGGACACATGTTCCAGCCCGCACCCCCACTGCCTACGGCCGCGCCGCTCACCGCCGAGGCCGCGGAGCGCTGGCACGCCGCCCGTGCGGCCCACCGCTGGGACAGCCGCTGGCTGGTCCTGCTGCCGGTGGCCCTGTTCGTGCTGGTCGCCGCCCGGGCCGACGGCCTCGACGTGGCCGGTGCCCCGCGCTGGTACGAGTCGGCGGACGTGGTGCTCGCGGCCCTGGTGGCCCAGGCGTTGGCGCTGCTGGCCCGCCCCAGGGGGCTGCCGCTGACGGCGCTCGCCCTGATTCCGGTGGGCTGGTACGTCCCGGGCGTCCCCGACGAGTTGACCCGGTGGGCGCTGACGCTCGCACAGACGGCCCTGGCGGCCCTGCTGATCACCGCCGCCCTCGGCCGTCAGCGGGCCCGGCAGCAGCTCACCGACCTCATGGGCCCCGAGGTGCCGTACCCCTGGACGGCCGCGGGCCAGCCCTCCCCGTTCGCCGAGCACCCCGTCCGGCCGGTCGGGCGCCGGGTGGTCGGCCTGGTGCTGCTCGGCCCGGCGGTGACGGCTCCGCTGTTCGACCCGAGCCTGCTCGTGACGGCAACCGGGGTCGGCGGGACCGGCGTGATCCTGCTGGCCTCCGCCGCCAAGGCGGTCCGGGTCCGGCACTCACTGACCGAACGCCCCGGCGCGCCCGCTGTGCGCGTCCTGTTCCAGTTCGACGGCGGCCCGAAGGCCGGGCCGTTCTTCGGCGGCCCGCGCTGGGAGCTGACGCTGCGCGAGCAGCACACCTGGGCGGACGGCCGTTGGGGCGGGGAGGGCATAGCCGACGAGGACGACGACGACGACGAGGACGACGACGAGGGCGAGACCGATGGCGAGGAGGCGTACGGCCCGGTCGCCGGCCCGCCCCTGCCCGCTCTGCTCTACCAGGGCCCGGACGGCCCCTACGCCCAGTTGCTGGTCCTGCCCCCGGAGGACGACCCGGGAACCGGGAACCCGGGCACGACCGGCGCGTGGACGGCCGTCGTCTGCGCCCCCGAAGTCCGGCCGGCCGGCCCCGCCGCTGCCGGGGACCCCGCCGCCCCCGCCGACCCGGGGGCCCCTGCCGAAACCCCGACCGTGCCGATGGCCGCCGGGGTGTGGGAGATGCCGCGTCCGCTGCGCCTGTTGTGCGGACCGGCTGCCGCGGTACTGCTGGCCGTCCTGGGCGTGCTGCGCGCCGAGTCCGGCTGGTGGAGCGGGCTGCTGCAGCCCCTGCTCATCGGTGGCATCGCACTGGTCGGTGTCGTCTCCCGGCTCGGCTGGCAGGCCGCCGTCGACCGTGACGGCGTGACGGTGTCCGCCGGCCTCGCCCGTCGCCGGGCGGGCTGGGAGGAGATCACCGCGGCCACGGCCGAGGGCGGCCGGCTGTCCGTCACTGTCCGCGACGCCGGTGCCCTGGAGTTCGGCGGCCGGGTCGCCTCCTGGTTCGGCGTCCAGGGGTTCGACGCCGCCGCCCTTGCCGCCGGTGTCGGCCATGCCACCCGTCACCCGGAACTCCGCCCCCGGGAATCCCGCCCCGGCCCGCTCGGCCACCCGGACCTGCTCGTCAACCGGATCTCCCTGACGGCCTATCTGGTCTTCACCGTGCTGCACTTCCTGGCTGTCCGGGGCGGTCTCTAGCCCTGCCGTGCGGTCGGTGCCGGGGCCCTGGCCCGGGGACACCCGGGCCCGGGACGGCGCGCGGTGAGTCGGGCTGACCGGCCCCTCGGTGGCACCGGGTGCCGAAGCGTGGGACGTCACTCGACCACGGGGTCACCGCCCCGTCGCTCGCAGCCGAGGACTCCGACGACGGTCAGCTTCCCCGGTAGGTCCGGGTCGTCGGCCGAGCCGAGGAGCGCGCACTGCCAGACGGTGCCGGATTCCTTGTCCTCGATACTTCCCGCGCCTTCGTAGCCGCTCGGACCGCCCGTGCAGCCCGAACCGGCCACGCGGTTGATGTCGTCGACCAGGACCGCTTGGCAGGTGTAGGCGGGCTCCGGCGCGGCGCTCGCCGAGCCGACGGCAGGGAGTGCAACCGCGGCGAGGAACGTGAGCGTGACCGTGCCGCGGGTGAGGTGGGTGCGCATGTCGTCTCCTGGGCGAAGCGGGTGGATGCAGGTAGCGCCGATCCAATCAGCCGCCACGCGTGTGGAGCCGGGAAGCACCAGGTCGTGGGCGTTTCACCGAACACCGCCCGGTACCGGTGGCCGGGTCGGCGAGCTGCCGAAGCACGGGAGGCAGCGGGGGCCGCCCGTCTGCCGGCCGTTCCCGCTTGTCCGACTTCTGCCGCCGCGCCCCGCCGTTCCGGCCGCACGGGGTCTCTCACCGGGTGCTCCGCCATGGGCGGAGTTCCCCGATTCCGTGAGCGGGGCGTGCGGGTGACGTCCCGTTCGGAGGGCCGGTCCCAGGGCGGAGCGTGCGCGACTGGTGCACCGGTCCCGGGACATACGCGGGACCACGGCCTCATGTGGGTACCGCGGTGAATTCCTAACGTAGGAGCACGCGTTGAGCGATCGGTCCGGGGCTCCGGCCCGGCGCTCCCCGCCCATCGGGCCGGGTCCCTTCCCGGCTCGTGTGTTCGACACAGAACCACCGGAGGTCCCAGATGAGTTGGAACCAGTTCGTGCTTGCGTCGGCCGGCGGTTCGTCGCTGTCGAGCCGGGTCGCCGCGGTCTCCCGGATCGACGGAAGCATGGAGGTTTGGTGGGTCGCCTCGGACGGCTCGGTCCAGGGGGCGTACTGGTACGACGGGTCGCCGTGGCGGCGCTACCAGCTCGCGCCGCCCGGCAGCGCCTCCGCCAACGGCGGCATCGCGGCCGTCTCGCGCATCCCCGGGAGCATGGAGGTCTTCTTCGTCGGCGGGAACGGTTCGGTGCAGGACCGGTTCTGGTACGAGGGCGGCACGTGGCAGGGGTTCGAGTTGGCCCCGCCCGGAAGTGCCTCCGTCACCGGCGGCATCGCGGCCGTCTCGCGCATCCCCGGCAGTATGGAGGTCTTCTTCGTCGGGGCCAACGGCTCCGTGCAGGACCGGTACTGGTACGAGGGAAGTGCCTGGCAGGGGTTCGAACTCTCGGCCCCCGGAACCGCGTCGACCATCGGGGGGATCGCTGCGGTCTCGCGCATCCCCGGGAGCATGGAGGTCTTCTTCGTCGGCGGGAACGGTTCGGTGCAGGACCGGTTCTGGTACGAGGGCGGCACGTGGCAGGGGTTCGAGCTCTCCCCTCCGGGCAGTGCGGCCAGCACCGGCGGCGTCGCTGCGGTCTCGCGGATTCCCGGCAGTATGGAGGTCTTCTTCGTCGGCGGGAACGGTTCGGTGCAGGACCGGTTCTGGTACGAGGGCGGCACGTGGCAGGGGTTCGAGCTGGCTCCCGCCGGTAGTGCCTCCACCCACACCGGTGTCGCTGTGGTCTCGCGGATTCCCGGCAGTATGGAGGTCTGGTTCGTCGGGCCCAACGGCTCGGTGCAGGACCGGTTCTGGTACGAGGGAAGTGCCTGGCAGGGGTTCGAGCTGGCCCCGCCCGGCAGTGCCTCCGTCACCAGCGGCATCGCGGCCGTCTCCCGGATCCCCGGGAGCATGGAGCTCTGGTTCGTCGGTGGCGACGCCTCCGTCCGGGACCACTTCTGGTACGACACGTCGAGCAGGAACTTCGACCAGGACGTCACCACCGACATCGCGATCGGAGGTTCGGCGCACGTCGTGATGCGCCAGGACGGCTTCTTCTCGTTCAGCACGCACGCGCACGACAGCGGCTTCGACAACATCGACTACACGATCAGCGCCGCCGTGATGACGCCGGACGGGACCGTGTTCACCTTCCAGCACTCCGGCCACACCGAGGGAACCGTCGCAGGCCTCCCCTTCGGCACGCCGGACCGCAACGACGACTTCACGTTCGTGGGCAACAACCCGCAGATCACCGAGAAGTGGGACGGCATCCTCCACGGCACCTTCAAGGCCGACCTGGATGCGACGGACACCCTCGCGGCCGGCGTCACGGGAGCCCTCGGCGACCTCGTGAAGGCGATCGTGTCCGCGGCGGGCAAGGCCGCGGCCGAGGCGGTCATCAAGCTCGTGTCCTGACCCCCGGACCGCCCTGACCCCAAGCGCCCCGGGCCGCCCCGCTCCGAACCGCCGCGCCCCGGGCCGGCCCGCCCCGAACCGCCGGCCCGGCTCCGTTCCCAGGAGCCGGGCCGGTGCGCGGTGCCACCAGGGGTCCTTGTGTCCCCCGACCCGGGTGGTGTCGCTCTGCCCGGCGCGCTCGTCGTGATTCCCGAGGGTGACCAAGGGTCTGGCGGGAACGGGGGAACGAACGGGAACGGGCCCGGCGTGGTGCCGTGGGCCCGTTCCGTTCTCGCCCGGAGGCCGTACGTGTCCCGCGACGGCTGATCAGGGCCGCTGGACGGGGCGGTGGACGGTGAGGTCGCCGTAGGCCGGCAGGACGCCCGCCAGGTCGCCGGGCTTCTCCTTCAGGACGGTGTCGAGGAAGGCGAGGGTGGCTGCGGCGACGATGCGCGGGCTCTCGGTGCGGCCCAGGGAGCCGACGATCGCGGGCACGGGCGGCAGGTACAGGGGGCCGTCCATGAACGTGAGGTGCGCGGCGCCGGGGACGGTGAGCCGGTAGCTCGTCGCGGTGGCGGACCCGAGGGCCTCGGTGAGGCGGGGGAGGTAGCGCGAGTCGGTTCCGGGGGTGACGGCCTGGGTGAGTGCGAGCGCCGGCTGGGTGAGCGAGGGGGAGGTGGGGCCGTGGGGGTAGCCGTCGAGATCGACGACGGCGTCGAACCGGCGATCGTTCCGGGCCGCCTGCAGCGCGGCGGCGCCACCCATGGAGTGGCCGGTCACCGCGGCCCGGCCGGTGTCCAGACGTCCGTTCAGCGGGTCGGTGGTCTCACCCCGGTCCAGACCCTCCAACCGGGTGAGGACGAAGCCGAGGTCGGCGGCCCGGACCGCCGTCCAGCCGGCGGCCAGCTCCTCGTCCTTGTCCCGGTCGCCGCTGGAGGAGATCTCGGTGGTGATCGTCCGGCCGTCGGCGAGGACGACGGCGGAGGAGTCGTACGGGTGGTCGAGGGCGGCGACCACATAGCCGTGGCTGGCCAGTTCCTCCGCCCAGGCGGTGTTCTGGGTGCGTACGCCGCCCGACCCGGGAGAGAACAGCACGACGGGGAACCGTCCCCCCGTCCCCTCGACCGGGGCGTCGACGACCGCATGGGTGCGGGCACGCGGAACGCCGTCGATCAGGAAGCCCGGTAGGCCGACCCCGTGGGCGAGGGCGTCGGAGACGGTGCGCGCCTCCTGCTCCGTGCGTCCGAGGTACTGGGCGCGCTGCGTCCCTGCGGGGCTCTTCCGGGCGGGGTACCAGAGCTGGACCACGACGGTGCGCAGGTCGTCCGGATCGGCGGTGAAGGTCTCGGGGCGGCGCGGGTCGGTCCACTGCACCACGCGGGTGCCGACCGCGAAGTCGCCGGACGGTTCGGGGAACACGGGTACGGGGAAGGCCCAGGCGGCCACCGGGCCGCAGGAGATCAGACCGATGCAGACCGCCGATCCCGGCAACGCCAGCCACCAGCGGGCCCGCCACGCCGGCCTGGCGGTTCGGCGTCGCAGCAGGGGAGAGACGGCGAAGGGCAGCGCGAGGGCGGCGCCCGCCAGGACCGGCACTACCTGCCAGCGGATCCCCGCCGCACTCACGACCGTCGCGGACAGCAGGAGGAGCGCGCCCGCCGCGATCGTGACGCGTGGGCGGGCGGCGGGGGGTATCCAGCGCGCCACCACCAGGACGACGGCACCCAGTACGGCAAGGACTTCCGGAAGGGACATGTTCAGCCCCGGGATGATCTCGTTCACCCGGCCATACTCGGCGCCGGGCATGCGTCGCCACATCGCTCCCGGGTCGCCGCCGTGTGCGACCGGGGTCGCAATCCGCGGCGGGTCCGCGTGCCACCTGAGCAGCAGTCGAGCACGCCGGACGGGTGGCCGCTTTGCGACCCCGGGAGGTGACGGGACTCCTCCTGGGGTCGTACGTCGCCACGACTCCCTCCGACGGTGGACTCATGTGCTCCGTGGGGCCGGCGGCCTACGGTGGCAGGGCTGCGGTACGTGCCGGGCAGCGCGAGGCGCACGTTCCCCGTGACCCGCCCCGATCCGGTGGTGCGCGCCGGCGGCCCCGGCCGGGGCCGCCCTTGATGCCGAATCGACAGGGACGTGTGATGACCGAGGTGGCTGCGGAACCCGGCAAGGCCCACCGGGTACGCCACCGTGACCGGGACCACACCCGTGACCGGGACCAGGTGCGGGACCGTGTACGGGTGCGGGACCGGGTGCCGGTGCGACGGGCGCGGGCAGGCTCCCGGCCCCCCGGGGACACCGGCCCGACCTCCGCACGAGCGGAGCGACCGGTGACGGCAGCCAGGCGCTGGGGCTCCCGGCTGCCGCCCACGGCATGGGACTCGCTGCTGCCGACGCTCCTCCTCCTCAACGTCGTCACCACCCGTGCGCCGCAGGAACTGCCGACCGACCTGGCCCTCACCGCCGCCCTCGCGCTGCCCCTGGTGTGGCGACGCCGGGCCCCGCTCACCGTGTTCGGCGCCGTGACGGCGGCAGCCTTCGTCCAACTGCTGGTGGACGTCCAACTGCCCGCCGACATCGCCCTGCTGGTGGCCCTCTACACGGCGGCCGCGCACACGGGCCGGCGCGGCACGCTCGTCGCCGCCGCCGTCGTGGAGGCAGGCGCCCTTCTGGCCTGCCTGCGCTGGGCCTCGGAAGGCGCGTTCCTCACCCCCTTCGTCGCGCTCACCGCGATGGCCGTCGCCGCCGCCGTCCTCGGGGTGAACGTGCGGACCTCGCGCGCCTTCCTCGCGGCTCTGGAGGAGCGGGCCGCACGCCTGGAGCGGGAACAGGAACAGCAGGCCCGGCTGGCCGTGGCCGAGGAACGGACCCGCATCACCCGGGAGATGCACGACATCGTCACCCACAACCTGTCCGTCATGGTCGCGCTCACCGACGCCGCCGTCTACGCGCAGCACCGGGCACCCGACAAGACCACCACCGCGATGCTCCAGGTCTCCGAGACGGGCCGCCAGGCCCTGACCGACATGCGGCGCTCGCTGGGCCTCCTGCGGACCGACGAACCGGACGCCGAGCGCCACCCGCTGCCGGGCATCGCCCAACTGGAGACCCTCGCGGACCAGATGTGCACAGCCGGGCTGCCGACCCGCCTCGAAGTCCGGGGCGGCCACGCCCACATCCCCGCCACCGCCCAACTCACCGTCTACCGCCTGGTACAGGAAGCCTTGACCAACGCCCTCAAGCACACCCCCACCGGCACCCACGCGACGGTCCGGATACAGTGCTCGGCCGAGACCGTCACCGTGGACGTCACCGACAGCGGTCCCGGCCGGCCGCCCGGCGCCGCGACACCCTCCGGCCACGGCATCCCCGGCATGCGCGAGCGTGCGACCGCCTACGGGGGGAGGCTGCGGGCCGGACCGCTCCCGGGCGGCGGCTGGGGAGTCCACACCCGTCTCCTCCTCGACAGCAGCGGAGCGGCGTCCGCATGACGATCCGCATCCTGATCGCCGACGACGAGGCGCTGCTCCGGATGGCCTTCGGCACGGTCCTGGAGGCCCAGCCCGACATGGCACCGGTCGGCGAAGCCGCGGACGGCCTCCAGGCCGTCCGCCTCGCCCGGGAACTGCGCCCCGACGTCGTCCTCATGGACGTCCGGATGCCCGGGACCGACGGGATCGAGGCGACCCGGCAGGTCATCGAGGTCTCCCCGCAGACCAGGGTGCTGATCCTCACCACCTTCGACCTGGACGAGTACGCCTTCGCCGGACTCAACGCGGGAGCCTCGGGCTTCCTGCTGAAGAACACCAGGCCCGAGGAGTTCCTCACCGCGATACGCAGCATCGCCGCAGGCGACGCGGTGGTCTCCCCGCGGATCACCCGACGCCTGCTGGAGAGCCTCCGCCCACACCTGCCCGACGGCGGCAGCACCGAGTGCGACGAGCGGCTCGGCCGGCTGAGCGCCCGTGAACGCGAGGTGCTCGTCCAGGTGGGCCGCGGCCTGTCCAACACCGAGATCGCGGCCACCCTCTACCTCGCGGAGGCGACCGTGAAGTCCCATCTGGGGCGCATCCTGCACAAGCTCGAACTCCGCGACCGGATACAGGCCGTGGTCTTCGCCTACGAGAGCCGCCTCATCCACCCGGCGTGACACGGTTCACTCGGCGTGACCTCGGCGCCGCAGCCCCGACGGCGACGTCCTCGGCCCGTGGTGTCGGCCCGTGGTGACCGGGAGGGCCCTCAAGTGCGGTGCACCGAACGGCGGCTGCGGATCGTGATCACGGTCGTCCGGACGGGGTCTGCCGCGGCTGCCGGAGTCTGCCGGAGTCTGCCGGTGTCTGCCGGGGATGATCGGCGCCGAGCGGGCGTGGCGGTTCCCCCGAGGGCGTCGGACCGGCTGGAGCGCCCGACCCGTCGGGTCCGGCAGGATGGCCCGATGAGCTCCTACCGTCGACGCCGGCAGTTCCTCTCCCACCCCGACGCGGGCGCGGACGCCTTGGACAGTGGCCGCGCCGCGGTCGCGTGCCCGACCGCCGTGGGGCAGTGACGTGCTCCCGTACGTGTATCGGATCACCAAGTACGACCCCTCGGACCGCGACGAGCGGGGCTACTACACGGGGACACAGGAAGCGGTCAGCGACCACGGGCTCGTGGAGGCCGCCTACCTCCAGGCGGTTGCCGCCTTCGCCGAGGACAGCGGTGTGCGGCACCTGGCGGTCCGTGAGCCCCAGGCCCCGCTCGGGTTCGTGCACTTCGGCGCGGAGTCGGCGGTCGAGGACGGCGGTCTCGCCGGACTCTTCCCGTCCGACCTGACCGGCTTCCACGACGGGGCGCAGGTGACGGTGCCGTTCGGTCTGGAGCTGGTGCGGGCGATGCTGCGCGACAGCGGCGCCTGGTGCCGCCTGGAGGTCGAGGGCACCTTCGCCGTGCACGTCGGCTGGGACCAGTACGTGTACGTGGGCAGCAACGTGCCCTGCGAAGCGGCACTGGCTCGTACCCGCGAGCTGGGGCTCTTCCCCGAACCGCTGGACGCCTCCCCGTACGAGGCGGTGTTCGAGGAGCCGGGTGAGCAGCGCCCCGCCGACGACGACTTCTGGACGTGGGTGCGCCGGCGCGTGGCGACGCGTGAGGCGGCGCTCCTGGAGGAGATACACGTCGACAACGCCTCCCGCTGGCACCGGATCGGTGACGGTACGCTCGATGCGGTGCGCGCCCGGCTGACCCCGCGGGCCCGTCTCGCCGTCTGGCCGGACCTCTCCACCGATGTCGCCGCGGTGGTGGCCGCCCTCCCGGACGAGGGCCTGGTCGAATGCGTGTGGGAGGACCACGACGGCCGGATCACCGGCATGGTCGCCGACGAGACCGAGTTCACGGCACTGGCCGCCAGGGTCCTCGGCGCACGTGCCGCCGCCGTCCTGCCGACGGACGTCGAGCGGCGCAGCCCGCTGCTCACGGCCGTGCTGCCCGACGAGGACGGCGTCCTGCGGGCCCGGTGGCGTACGGAGCCGACCCCGGGCGATCGGCAGTGGGCCTTCCTGAAGACCCTCGGCCGCGGTCAGGTCGTGACCGGCACCGTCATCGAGATCGCGAGTTTCGGCGTCACGTTCGTCGACATCGGCGGCTTCACTGCGATGATCAACATTCCCGAACTGTCCTGGCGCCCGATCGGTCACCCCTCCGACGTCGTCGTGGTCGGCGGGCAGATCACGGCGGAGGTCCTCGGCGTCGACCTGGCGCGCGAACAGGTACCGCTGTCCCTCAAGGGGCTGCAGGAGGATCCGATGCTGCAGATCGCGCGGCAGGTGGGCCGGACCGTCACCGGAGAGGTCACCAAGGTCGCTCCGGAGGGCCTCTTCGTCCGCATCGAGGACCGGGCGGACGGCTTCCAGGGGCTGGTGCACAACGCCGAACTCGCGCAGCCACCCGCAGACCGGCCCGAGGGCGCCGTCCGGGTCGGGGACGAGCTCGCCGTGATGATCACCGACGTTGATCTCGCGCGGCGCCGGATCACCCTCGCACGCACGCGGGCCTTCGGGCCTGGCGCGCAGGAGGACCGCCACGCCTGACGCGTCGGACGGCCGTCCGGCGTCCCGGCCACCGCTCGGACAGCCGGTCGACCCCGGGCGGGGGAGTGCTGTACCGCCCGGGGGCGGGGCTACTTCTCCGCGGCCCGGCGTTGGGCGGCGGCGAGTACCAGGGCGGCCGTGCAGGCGAGCAGTGCTGCCACGATCACGGCCGCCCAGCCGCGTCGGAAGCCGTCCAGCGCGGCCTGTGGCCCGTCGGGGGTGCCGATCAGGCTGACCGTCAGCGCTACGCCCACCACCGCGCCGATCTGCCGGGCCATCGTGGTGATCGCCGAGCCGGTGGCGAAGCGGGTGGGCGGCAGCGCCGCCGCGGCGGAGCCGACGAGGGTGGGCAGGGTCAGCCCCACGCCCAGGCCGGTGAGCAGCAGTCCGGGCAGCAGTTCGGTGGTGTAGCCGTGCCGGACTCCGATGGTGGCGGTCCACCAGCCGATGCCTGCGGCGAAGAGCAGGGTGCCGAGCGCGGCCAGCCGTCCGGGGCCGAGCCTGCGTACCAGCGCGGCGCTGCCCAGGGCGACCGGCGGTACCAGCAGCGGTCCGGGGGCGATGGCGAGGCCGGTGCGCAGCGCCGAGTACTCCCAGACCTGCTGGCACCACAGGACCGAGGTGAGCAGCATGCCGGCGAAGGCGAGGGTGAACAGCAGCGCTGCGGTGTTGGCGGCGGCGAAGCTGGGCACGCGCAGCAGGGGCAGTTCGATGATGGGGGCGTGGTGGTGCGCCGAGCGGCGCAGGAACCAGCCGGTCAGCAGGGCGGCTGCGAGCAGGCTGCCCAGGACTCGGGGTGAGCCCCAGCCCCATTCGTCGCCCTTGACCAGGGCCACGGCGAGGGTGGCGATGGCGGCGGTGAGCAGTCCGGCGCCGAACAGGTCAGGCAGTGGTCCGTCCTCCTTGCCGCGCAGCCTGGGCAGTACGCGGGCCCCCACGGCGACGGCGGCGATGCCGACCGGGACGTTGGCGAGGAATATCCAGCGCCAGTCGGTCTCGACCAGCAGTCCGCCGAGGACCGGTCCGAGTCCGGCGGCGATCCCGCCGATCGAGGCCCAGGCCCGGACGGCGCCGGGGCGTTCGGCCGGGGGAGTGGCATCGAGCAGCAGCGCCAGTGAGGTCGGCATCAGCGCGGCCGCGCCCGCCGCCTGGACCACCCGGGCGGCGTCGAGCCAACCGACGGACGGGGCGAGCGCGCAGAGCGCGGAGGCGACGGTGAAGACGGTCAGTCCGGCGAGGAACACCGTCCGGTGGCCGATGCGGTCCGCCAGCCGTCCGGCGGGGACCAGCAGCGCGGCGAAGACGATGGCGTAGCCGTTCAGCACCCAGGACAGGGTGGCCAGGCTGCTGCCGTGGAAGTGCTGCTGCATCGCCGGGACGGCGACGTTGACGATGAACAGGTCGAGGTTCGAGACGAAGACCGCGGCGGCGACCACCAGGAACGCGGCCCGGCGGTGGGGCCGGTCCCGGTCGGTCGGTGCGCCTACTGAGTTTGATATTCCAACTATGTCCACGGGGCGGAACGCTAGCGGTAGTGGGTTTGAATCCGCAACCTGGGTGGCGGGTCGGTGGAGCGGTCCCGCACCGTCGCAGCCGCGCGGGCTGCGAGGTCGCGGACGTCCACGGTTCACGGGGGGCGGGGGGCGAACCCGTCGGTGCGGAAGGCGGAGAGTCCTCCTCGTGATCGCGCACACGTGAAGCGCGGTGGCCTCCGTCGGAGGCGGGGCGTTTCTGGTGCTCGGTCCGGTAGTAGGTGAGCTCGTCTCCTCGGCCGGTCCCGGCGAGTTCGAGGACGTCGTGCGGCCGAGGAAGGCCGGGGCGTCGAGGCCGGGCTCCGGTCACCGTGCCCCGGCCTGTCGGACCGACGTGGCAGGATCTGTGCCGGAACACCCCGACGGCCCGACAGCCCGACCGAGAGCGAAGCGCGCCCCGTGAACCCCGTCTCCGAGCAGTACCGGCCCGCCATGTCCTGGGACCGCTTCTGGCAGCTCGTCGAACGGCTCGGGGTGGCCGAGGACGGCCGCGTGAACTGCGCCGACCTGGACGACGCCTGCGAGGACCTCGCCGCCGTCCTTGCCGAGGAGCCGGTCGAGCAGATCCTCGGCTTCGGCGAGCGCATCGCGGAGGCGCTCTTCACCCTCGACCGCGCGGAGTTCGGCACCCTTCCGGTCCTCGGCATGACCGAGCCGGGCGGTTCCCCCTTCCCCCAGTCCGACGACGGCTTCCTCTACTCGCGTGCCGCCGTCGTCGCCGCCGGCCGCCGCACCTACGAGAGCGTCCTCGGCCACCCCGAGCGTTTCGCCCCCTTCACCGACCTGCACGCCGAGGCCGTCCTCTACATCCACGAGGAGGCGTACGAGCAGGCCACCGGCGAGCAGTGCGAGCACGTGACCTTCCACGACTACGAGACCTGCTCGAACGAAGCCGGCTGGCCTAGGGTGTTCGCATGACAGCAACGGGCGCCGGCGCCACTCCAGCCGGCTCTGCCGGCATGCACGGAACGACCTGCCCGCGTTGTGAGGAGGCGGCGGACGTCAGCGTGTTCCGGGAGAACCGCAGGCCGGTCGCCCGGGGCAGGGGCGTTGTCCGGTTCCTGGCCGCGGTGGTCCTCGCGGCCATGGGTGTCGAACTCCTTCTCCGGGGAAACCCGGACGCCGCGGCTGCCGCTCTCGCCGCGTCCGCCCTGTCGGCGGGATGGTGCGCGAAGGCCCTCGCGGTGATCCGTTCCCGGGAGTCGGTCGCGGTTCTGCAGTGTCACCACTGCTCGCTGCGCGCGTCCCTCGGCAGTTGGCCCGGCCCGAACCGGGTGGCCCGGGGGTAGCGAAGCTCGGTCCGCCGGGAACTAGCCTGCCCCCTCGGGTAGTTGGACAGGCCGACCCGGTCGGTCGCCGGCCGCGACGGCGTCCCGGACGTCCCGGCCCCGCGGCAGCGGAGATGCACCCCGGACGAGGTCCGGCGGACACCGGCGCCGTCCGAAGCGCCGCGGAACGGGCGGCTGGAACGGGCGGTTGGAACGGGACCGGGCCGGGCGTGCGAGGGAGTCAGAGGAACCGGCGGATGGGTTGGACGGCCAGTTCGCGGGCCCGCTGCAGGACGGGCCGCCTCTTCCACCGGCCGGCGCTGATCGGCTCGCTCAGCGCGACGTCCTCCTCGAAGTGCTGGTCGAGGACCGCGGTGAACCGCGCGTCGAGGACGGCGAGCATGACCTCCTCGTCGTGGTCGAGGGAGCGGCGGTTGAAGTTGGTCGACCCGATCAGCGAGGCCACGCGGTCGACGGTGATGACCTTGGCGTGCATCATCGTCGGCTGGTACTGGTAGATCTTCACGCCGCAGGCGGTCAGGGCCTCGTAGTGGTGCTGGCCGGCCAGCTGGCAGACCCGCTTGTCGGTGAACGGTCCCGGCAGCAGGATCTCCACCTCCACTCCGCGGCGGGCAGTGGCGCAGAGCAGCTCGATGAAGTAGGTGTCGGGGGAGAAGTACGCGGTGCAGAGCCGGAAGCGTTCCTCGGCGGATTCCAGCATGACCCGCATCAGGGTCTGCATGTCCTGCCAGCCGAAGCTGGCCGAGCCGCGTACGACCTGCACGATCGCGTCGCCCTGCGGGCGGTGGTCGATGAACCGGTCGCGCTCGTCGAAGAGCTCGTCGTGGCACTCCGCCCAGTTCTGTGCGAACGCCGCAGCGAGACCGTCCACGGCAGGCCCGCGGACCTCCACGTGCGTGTCGCGCCACTCGTGCTCGTTGCGCGCGTTGCCGCACCACTCCTCGGCGATTCCCACCCCGCCGGTGAACGCGCTCTCCTCGTCGACGACGAGGACCTTGCGGTGGCAGCGGTGGTTCTGCTTGAGCGGCGAGAGGTACAGCGGCTTGCGGAACCAGGCCACCTGTACGCCGGCCCGCTCCATCGCGCCGAGCTGATCCGCCTCGATCAACCGGCTGCCGAAGCCGTCCAGCAGCAGCCGCACCCGCACGCCGGCCCGGGCCCGCTCGGCGAGCGCCTGGGCGAAGTCACGGGCGATGTCGCCCTTCCAGTACACGAACGTCATCATGTCCACCGTGTGCCGGGCACGGCGGATCCCGGCCAGCATGGCGGCGAAGATCTCGTCCCCGTTGCGCAACGGCGTCAGTGCGTTGCCCTCGGTCGCCGCGATCCCGATCAGGCGCTCCAGGCGCCGGCGTATCCGCGCCGTAGGCTCCTCGGCGGACGGCAGGCCCGGGGCTCCGATGGCCCTCGAATCCGGCTCGGGCGGTTCCTGTGTAATGGTCATGACATCCTCTGGCCCGAACGAGAAGGAAACGGTTGGGGGTAGCCGCGCCCGGTTCGGCGCGGGCCGAACGGCGGGGCCGAACGGCGAGGCGACTGTACCCGGCGACCCGGCCCGGAACCCCGTCCGGACCGCGGACGTGGTGGCGGGCCCCGACCTTGGGTCTGGTCGGGGCCCGCCACCACGAGGTGTCTCGTGGGACGTTCAGTGCTTGAAGGCGTCCTTGAGGTGCTCGCCGGCCTGCTTGGCGTCGCTCTTGGCCTGGTCGGTCCTGCCCTCGTTCTCCAGGCGCTTGTTGCCGGTCAGCTTGCCGACGCCTTCCTTGATCGCGCCCTTGGCCTTCTCGCCGGTGTTCTCGATCTTGTCGCCGGTGCTCATCGTGATCTCCTCGACGTGGTGGCTCGGTGTTGACGTGGGGTCGTCTGCCCTCGTCGGGCGGAAAGATTCCCAGGAATATGAGCTGTTCGGCGGGGCAGCCGGTCCTTCGACACGGACTACGGAGGTCGACTCATGGTTCCGCTTCTCATCGTCCTGCTGCTGGCTCTGCTCCTGTTCGGGGCGGGTTTCGCGGTGAAGATCCTCTGGTG
>NZ_JBEXNT010000147.1:0-22892 GCF_040611255.1 Kitasatospora sp. NPDC002965
TGCTCTGCCACCGGTGGGGTGGCGGAGCAGCGGAGCACAGACCGGGTCGGTCAGCCGGACGCCGGCACCGGCGCGCCGGCTCCGCCCGGCGGGCCGCCGTAGACCTCGATCTCGTGGAGCGAGTAGCCCCAGCCGGTGCCGCGCGCGGTGCCGTACATCCGGAGGTAGCGGCCGGAGCCGGTCAGGCCGGTGAGGTCCTGGACGCCGCCGGTGCCGGCGGTGGTGGTGTGGATGGTGCGCCAGGTGGTGCCGTCGTCGGACAGCTGGATCCGGAAGTCCCTGCCGTAGGCGGTCTCCCAGCGCAGTACGACCCGGTTGACCGTCTGTGTCGAGCCGAGGTCGACCTGCAGCCACTGCGGGTCGCTGTAGGTGCTCGACCAGCGGGTGCCGCCGTCGCCGTCGGTGGCGAGGGCGGCGGGGAAGTCGGCGGTCTCGGTGCTGGAGGCGGTGGTCGGACGGTTGCGGGCCAGGTTGCCGGGTCCGCCGGTGCCGGGCCAGGCGGGGTTGTGGCCGACGGCGGCGGCGATCGGGACGAACGACGCGTAGGTGGCCGTCAACTTGGCTGATCCCCAGGTCTGTTGGGCGAGTCCGCGGAGCGGGTACATGATGCCGGCGGCGATCTGGTCCTCGGTCTCGGCGTTGGGGTTGTCGCACCAGACGTGGATCAGTGAGCCGGGGTTCCTGGTCGGGTCGGCGAGGGTCCGGCCGCCCTGGAAGAGGTCGGGCGTCCAGGTTTCGTACATCCACCTGGTGTCGGGCTTGGCGCCGCCGAGCACGTAGTAGGTCGGGGTCCAGGACTCGTTGGCGACCCGGTGTCCGGCGGCGGCCAGCTGTTGGGGGGTGAGGCCGTAGTCGTACCAGTACTCGACCAGGATGTCGGGGTGGGGAGCGATGGTGCCGTCGCCGGCCTTGATGCCGTCGTTCCACATCCGGGTGGTCTTGCCGGCGGCCCGCACCAGGGCGTCGGCCCAGTTGACGAAGCCGTAGTAGGTGTCCTTGGCGGTCGCGTTCGCGCCGTAGTGGGCGCGGGCGTAGGCGAGCAGTTGGGGGTAGCGGCTGTAGTCGTCGACGTACTCGTCGGCGCCGATGTGCCAGTAGGGGGCGGGGAACAGCGGCAGGTACTCGTTGATCAGGTCCTTGATCAGCGTGTAGGCCTCGGGCTTCGAGAGGTCGATGAAGGCGGGGTCGGCCGTGCCGGAGCTGTTGCGCAGGGCGAGTTCGGGGTGGGCGGCGAGGATGGGGTTCATGTGCCCGGGGGTGTCGATCTCGGGGACGACGGTGATGTGGTACTTCCGGCCGAGGGCGACCAGGTCGGCGATGTCCTGCTTGGAGTAGTGGTCGGCGGAGACGATCTCGGGGTGGGTGGAGCTCTCCAGGCGGAAGCCGTGGGTGTCCGACAGGTGGAAGTGGAAGTAGTTGAGCTTGAGGTAGGCCAGCTCCTTGATGTGCTGCTTCACCCAGTCGACGGTGAAGAACTTCCGGCCCTGGTCGATCATCAGCCCGCGTTCGGTCTTGGCCGGCCAGTCGACCGCCGTCCCGGCCGGCACGGTGGCTGATTGGTGGAGCAGTTGGAGGAGCGTCCGGGTGCCGTAGAACGCGCCGGTGGTGGTCCCGGCCCGGACGGTGACCGACGCGGCGACGGTCAGCCGGTAGCCCTCGGCGGGCAGGGCGTCGTCGCCGAGGGTGAGGGCGATGTCGCCCGTACCGGCGGTGCCGAGGACCACCGGGACGTGACGGCCCGCCAGCAGGCCGAGGTCGTCGGCGAAGGTGGCGGCGTCCTCGGCGAGTTGGGCGCCGTGGACGGGGTCGAGGACGATCCGGCTCGCGGTGGTCAAGGTGTACGAGCCGACGTCGGCCGTCCATTGGCGCAGCGCGGGCACGGTCTGCGGCGGCGCGGCGGCGGCGGTGGCGGCGGTGCCGGTGGCCGCGGCGGCACTGTCGGCGGACGCCGAGCCGGGTAGGACGAGGGCCGCCGCGGTACAGACGGCCACGGTCAACAGCCTGAGCAGTCTCATGGGGAGCTCCGGAGGCAGGCGGGGTAGACCCGGGGGCGGGGGAGCGGAGGGTGTCGGGCGGGCCGGGGCGCCGATGTTGTCCCCGACGGTCCCGGCGTGTGCGGAGGGCAGGGACGAACTCGCACCAGTGCAACGCAGGATCGGAGATCGAGTCAAGAGTTGCTCGGAACTCGGCCGGATCGCGCATGATTGCGCACATCTGTTGACGTGAGGTGGAACCTCAGGACCGAGGCCCGTCGTGCGGCCCCGCCGCGTGTCGCCCGGCCGCCGTCGTCAGCACCGGCACGACGTGGTTTGCCGCGGGCACGCCCGGCGACCGCGCGCCGCCGGGACCGGGCCGGGAGATCCCCCGCGACCGCGGCCCGCGCGGTGGACCGGACCAAGGCCCGGGCCTTTCCGGCCAGCGGACGGCCGCGCGGGGACCTCGGGAGCGGACGGCCCGCGTCACAGCAGTCCGCCGCCCCGCGTCACAGCAGTCCGCGGCGGCGGGCCTCGGCGACGACCTTGGTGCGGCTGTTGACGCCGAGCTTCGAGAACATGTGCACCAGGTGCGACTTCACGGTCGCCTCGGAGATGGTCAGCGCACCGGCGATCTCGCGGTTGGTGTCGCCGCGGTCGAGGCGCTGGACGATCTCCAGTTCCCTCGCGGTCAGGGCGGCGGCGGGCTGGTGCATGTGGGCCAGCAGCCGCGAGGCGACCGGGGACGCGAGCACCGTCTCACCTGCGGCGGCCGAGCGGATCGCCTGCCGGAGGGTGTCCGGGTCGGCGTCCTTGAGCAGGTAGCCGGTCGCGCCCGCCTGGACGGCGCGCAGGATGTGGGCGTCGGTCTCGTACGTGGTCAGGATCAGCACGCGTGGGGGGTTCGGCAGCGCGCGGATGGTCTTCGTCGCGGTGACGCCGTCGTCCTCGCCCAGCCGCAGGTCCATGAGCACCAGGTCGATGTCGCCGCGTTCCGCGATGCGCACCGCCTCGGCGGTGGTGGCCGCCTCACCGTGCACCCGGAGGTCGTCCGTGGCCGACAATACGGCGCGCAGGCCGGCGCGCACCACGGGATGGTCGTCGACGAGCAGCAGTCGGATCATCCGGAAACACCTGTCAGATGGTTGGCGGCAGGGGCCGCGGCCGTGAAGGACCCGCCGGCCGAGGGGTCCGGTGCGGACGAGCCGGTCGGGCTGGTGGCGGGGTGCGCGGAGGGCGGTCCGGCGGCGGGTGTGTCGGGGACGGTGGCGCGGATCGCGGTGCCGGCGTCGGGCTCCGACTCGACGGTCAGCTCACCGCCGCGTTCGAGGATGCGGGCCTGCATGGCGGTCAGGCCGTAGCCGGAGCCGTCCGGTCGTTCGCCCACGGTCCCGGGGGCGAAACCGCGGCCGTCGTCGACGATGTCCACCGAGACCTCGTCGTCCTGGAAGGTCAGGGTCACCGTGGCCCTGCGCGCCGCGGCGTGCTTCCTGGCGTTGGACAACGCCTCCTGCGCCGCGCGCAGCAGGGCGACCTCACCCGAGAGCGCGATCCGACGGGGCATCCCTTCGACGGTGAGGGAGGTGCACAGGCCGAGCGCGGTGGATTCGGCGACCTGTGCGGCCAGCGCCTCGGTCAGCCCGCCCTCGGAGAACGCGGCCGGATCGAGTCCGCGTACCATCCGCCGGGTTTCCGCGAGCGCTCCCGTGGCGGTGTCGAGAGCAGTCCTGAGCTGGGCGATCCGCTCCTCGGAGTCCTGGGGCCGGGTCGGCGGGAGCGCGGCGCGCAGGAGCAGGATGACGCTGGTCAGGCTCTGGCCGACGGTGTCGTGGATCTCGCGCGCCAGGTGTTCGCGTTCGGCGAGCCGTCCGGCCTCCCGTTCCCGTTCGGCCAGTGCGGCCTGGGCGGCGGTCAGCTCCGCCACCAGGCGGGCCCATTCCTGGAGGTGGCGGCGGATCCGCCGGTACGCGGTCACCAGCGCGGCCGCGACGCCGAGGCCGATCGCCCCGCCGAGGAGCGCACCGGAGAGCGTCCCGCCCACGTGTCGTCCCATGGCCGTGCCGACGGCGGTGACGACCGACCAGATCGCGCCGGGGATCCAGGTGTCGAACAGCCGTTGCCGATCGGAACGGTGGGAACGGTGGGAGCTGGGGGAGTCCATCACGCCTCCAGTCTGCGGATGCGGAATTCCGGTGCTCTCCCGAGGCGGCGCGTACACCTTTCGACGGGTGTCGGCACTGCCTCGAACGATGCGGGAAAGACCCGTCGGGTTGTCGATGTGCGGGCGGAACCGGCGAAGAGAGGATGGCGGCCATGTTCATTGCCCTTCGAGATGTTCGCCACGCCAAGGGTCGCTTCGCACTCATCGGTTCGGTGATCGCGATGATGACCTTCCTGGTCGTCGCGTTGTCCGCGTTGACCAACGGCCTGGCCGATGCCACCGCCTCCGCGGTGCGGCAGTTGCCCGGCACATCGCTGGTGATGCAGTCCGCGGTGGCGGGCCAGAAGCCGGCGCTGACGCGGAGCTCGCTCGACGACTCCGCCGTGGCCGCTCTGACCCGTGAACCGGGCGCCTCCCGGCTCGGCGTCACCACCACCCGCGTCGAGGTGGACGGTCGGGCCGCCGCGCTGACCGTCTTCGGCGCGGATCCCGCCCTGATGCCGCGCCTCGTCACCGGCGACGCACCGGGTGCCGGAGCGATCGTGCTCAACGCCGAGTCCGCCGAGGACCTCGGCGTCGGCCCCGGTTCCACCGTCACCGTGTCCGGCCGACAGCTGACCGTGTCCGGGATCGGTGACACGCGCAGCTTCCTCGGCACGCCGGTCGGCTACACCACCGTCGACTCCTGGCGCGGGCTGGTGTACGGCCAGAACGTGGGCGCCGTGGTGCTGAACTGGCCCGCGCCCGCACTGCCCGGGACGACCGAGCTGCCGATGGAGAGGATCACCGACGCGGTGCCCGGCTTCAGTTCGGAGAACTCCTCCCTGATGATGATCCAGGGCCTGCTGCTGGCCATCTCGGCCTTGGTCGTCGGCTCGTTCTTCGCCGTGTGGACCGCGCAGCGGCTGCGGCAACTGGCCGTCGTCCGGGCCATGGGCGGCAGTCGCCGCTACCTCCTCCGGGACGGACTCGGACAGGTGCTGCTGGTGCTGGTGCTCGGTGAGGCCGTCGGCGCGTCGCTCGGTGTCGCACTGGCGCTGGGCGTGTCCACGGTCCCGATGACGATCACCGCTGCGGGGCTGGCACTGCCCGTCGTCGGGATGGCCGCCCTCGGTACGGCGGGAGCGCTGCTCACCATCCGCAAGGTCGTCACGGTCGACCCGCTGATCGCCCTCTCCGCCTGATTCGTCCGTGGCGGCCACCGCCCCTCCCCCCGCAAGGAGTTCAGCATGAGCCTGGTCCTGTCCGACGTCACCCTCACCTATCCCGACGGCGACGGCCGCCTCACCGCGCTCGACCGGGTCGACCTGACCGTGGGCGCGGGCCAGTTCGTGGCCGTCACCGGTCCGTCCGGCTCCGGCAAGTCCAGTCTGCTGGCCGTCGCGGGCACCCTGGTGACGCCCGACTCCGGCACGGTCGTCGTCGAGGGCGTCCGGACGGCCGACCTCACCGCGGCCGAGCGGGCCCGGGTCCGCCGCGACCACATCGGCTTCGTCTTCCAGCAGGACAACCTGATTCCGTCCCTCACGGCCCTGGAACAGGTGCTGCTGGCCGTGGACCTGCGGAAGGGCAGCAGGCGCGCGCATCGGACCCGGGCCATGGAACTGCTGGAACAGGTCGGCCTCGCCGACGCCGCGGACCGCCGTCCCCACCAGTTGTCCGGCGGCATGCGGCAGCGCGTCAACATCGCGAGGTCGCTGATGGGTTCGCCCTCCCTGCTGCTCGTCGACGAGCCCACGTCGGCCCTCGACCGGGAGCGCGGCCGCCGGATCATCGCCCTGCTGGCGGAGCTCGTCCGTGACCGCGGCGTCGCCACCGTGGTGGTCTCCCACGACCTCGACGCGCTCGACCCCGGCAGCAGCACCGGTGTCGACGCCACCGCGTCCATGGCGGACGGTCGTGTCGTGCGGGTGGAGCACCACCGCGTCCCCGCCGGTGCCCGCTTCGTCGAGACGCCCGGTTGAGGACACCGGCGGTGCGGTGCGGACGGGCGCCGGCCGGATCGCGGACCTTCGCCCGCGCGACCGGGGAGAAGGCCGGCCCCGGCCGCGCCCTGCTCCCGTCCCGTGCCCTGTTCCCGTCCCGCGCCGGAAGCCTCTGGTTCGCCCGGTGACCGCACGGGGCCGCCGCGATCCCGCCACCGGCCCCGAACCGCACCTCGGCCTCCGGCCGAACCCGCTCATGGAACACCCGCCTCCCCGAAACCGCACCGACGGCGCGCCGCGTCGGCCGCGCAGGTCACCGTGACCGGCCCGACCACGACCCGGTCACGGTGTGCCCCGGCGCGAACCGCTTCGAGGGGAAGGAGTGCGGAGGCGGCTCCGGAGCCCGGTGGGATGCACAATCGTGATCCGGGCGGTCGGAGGTCCCGGGAGTCACGGCCCCGGTCCGGTGGGTCGGGCGCCGTGGCGTGCGGTTCGGCCGCCCGCCGCCGGATCAGGTGATGTCGTCCAGGTGCGCCCGGTGCTCAGGGTGCACCTGGTGCGGGAGGTGCACCTGGTGCGGGAGGTGCACCTCGATGCTCGCGGCCGGCTGGGTGGAGGCCTCGACGGCCGCCACCTCCGCCACCGGCTGCACCGTGAGGTCGACGTCGGAGGCCTCGTCGGCGCCGAGCCCGTGGTCGGGGTTGCGCCGGGCCTTGCGCCGGTCGTTGACCGTCGCGATGCCGCAGGCGAGGAAGAAGAGGGCCCAGATCGGTGCGGCCAGTGCCAGCATGCTCAGCGGGTCGACGCTCGGGGTGGCGAACGCTGCGAAGACGGTGATGCCCAGCACCATGCCGCGCCACCAGCCGAGCAGCCGCTTGCCGGTGACGATGCCGGTCAGGTTGAGCATCACCAGCAGCAGTGGGAACTCGAAGGCCAGGCCGAAGACCAGGACCAGCCGGGTGGCGATGTCGAAGTAGTCGTCGGGCGGCAGGATCGGTGTGGTGTTGTCGGGGGTGAACGACATGAGCATCTGGACCGTCGTCGGCAGCAGCACCATCGCCAGGGCGGCCCCGGCCAGGAACAGCGGGGCGCCGCAGGCGACGAAGATCCGGGTGTACTTGCGTTCGTTCCGGTGCAGACCGGGCACGACGAAGGCCCAGATCTGGTAGAGCCAGACGGGGACGGTGGCCACCACGCCGGCGGTCAGGGCGACCTTGAGCATCCAGGTGAAGCCGGCCGTGAGGCCGATGGTCGAGACCTGCGCGCACTTCTCCTTCCCCGTGGCGATGATCTCCGGGGTGCAGCGGAGCGGCTGCAGCAGGAAGTCCTCGATCCTCTTGTGGAAGAACAGCGCCAGGACGGTGAACACGACGATCGCCAGGACCGACTTGGCCACGCGGTTGCGCAGCTCCCGCAGATGGTCGGCGAGGGCCATCCGCCCCTCGGGGTCCTTGGACGCCTTGAGCGCCCTGGGTGTCTTCCGTACCTTGATCAGCTTGCTCAACCCGCACCTCGGCCGGTGTTCGGAGGCCCGCCGACCGGCGGGCCTCGGGTGGATCCGCGCCGAGGCGGGACGGGACAAGAGCTCGCGGCGCGGGCCGTGCTGGTGGCCCTACGACGCCGACGAAAAAACGGAATGCACCTCCTCTGCATCAGGTCGGCGGGTGCGGGACCCGTGACGGGCGAGCCGGGTGGGCCGACTTCGTCCGACCGTGGAGCGGGCACGGTCGACCGCAGGAACGGCGGTCGGCGGGGCGGTCGGCAGGGCAGTCGGCTCGGGGCCGCTGATCCGCGGGTGACGGCCCGCAACCGTTCCGGCGGTCCGTGGAGGCCCCCGCTGGTGCGCAAAGTCTGCGGGCTGTCCGACCCGTCCGTCAACGCTCCTTCCGTACCGATGTCAACCCGTCCGCTCGACCGGGCCGACCCGGTCGGGGGGACCGTCCCGGGGTCAGGATGCTTGCCACGGGGAGATGGTTGCGTAAACATGGGCGAGTTGGCGGGCCCACTGCCGCACCGCGTCGAGCGGACAGTGGCGGTGCCGGCGACGACCCGGCGCTCGTGACCGCCCGGGTGGCCCGATCCGTACGGTCGAGAACCATGTCGCCCGCGGCCTGGTCGGGCTCCGGACCACCCGCGCCGAACTCGCCCGCCGTCCTGCCTGACCCGGTCCGAGCCGGGGTCGCGTGAGCGGGCCGGCCCGGACCGGCCGGAGCGCCCGCAGTGCGGAGAGGCCCGTGCCGCGAAGGACTCGGGCCCGCCGGTGCCACACCCGCACCGACCGGTCCCGAGGCCCGGCCGTCGGCCGGCATCGCGGACCGGGCGTCCTCCCCGAGTGGCCGTGCCCGAGTCGACCGAGGGGCGTGGCGCCCGGCCGACGCCGCTCGGGAGCGGGCGGCGGCCCGTGACGCCGCACCGTCGATCCTCGCATTGATGGGATCAATCGTCGGCCGATCTGAGTGCCTTCGACCTCTCGCCGCCGCGGAATGCCTTATTTGCAGCATGGTTCTACCGAAGCATTGACAGCTTCTTCGACTGAGACCTATAAACATCCCATGTCTCCGAAGCGTGACACCTGCCGTATCCGCTAGGGGCGATCCCTGCTCCGGGACCACCACGAGGAACCACCGATGAGACTCAGAAACGCCCTCTGCTCCACCGTCTCCGCGCTCTCCGCAGTCGCGCTGCTCGGCGCATGCGGCTCCGGAACCACCGCGTCGTCGGACCGGCCGCTGATCGGCGTGGACTACCCGCGATCCGACACCGACTTCTGGAACTCGTACATCAAGTACACGCCGGAGTCCGCGGGGCAGCTGGCCCTCTCCCTGAAGACCACCAACTCCCAGGGCGACGTCGCCAAGCTCACCGCCAACGCCCAGACCTTCATCAGCCAGGGCGTCAAGGGCATCGCGATGGCCCCGCAGGACACCGCCGCCATCGCCCCGACGCTGGATCAGCTGGCCGCGAAGAAGATCCCCGTCGTGACCGTGGACACCCGCCCGGACAGCGGCAAGGTCTTCATGGTGGTGCGGGCCGACAACCGGGCGTACGGGGAGAAGGCGTGCCAGTACCTCGGCACGAAGCTGGACGGCCGGGGCAAGGTCGTGATGCTGGAGGGCGACCTGTCCTCCATCAACGGCCGTGACCGCACCGAGGCGTTCAACGACTGCATGAAGAAGAACTTCCCCGGCATCAAGGTGTTCGGCGAGGCCACCAACTGGGACGGCGCGGTCGCCGCGCAGAAGCTCCAGACGGACCTCGTCGCCAACCCGGACATCAAGGGCGTCTACATGCAGTCCAGCTTCGCCCTCGCCGGCACGCTCCAGGTCCTGAAGCAGGCGGGGCTGCTGGTGGACCCGAAGGACGAGAAGCACGTCTTCGTCGTCTCCAACGACGGCATCCCCGAGGAGCTCAGGAACATAGCCGCGGGGAAGATCGACGCCACCGTCTCCCAGCCGGCCGACCTCTACGCCCGGTACGCCCTGCACTACTTGAGGGCCGCGATCGACGGGAAGACGTTCCAGCCCGGCCCCACCGACCACGACAGCACGATCGTCCAGGTCCGTGACGGCCTGTTGGAGGACCAGCTCCAGGCCCCGCTCGTCACCGCCGACGGCGGCACCTACGGCGGCGTGGCCAGCGTGAAGAGCGACGACAAGTCCCTGTGGGGCAACAACGTCGGCTGACCTCCAGACCGGCGACCCCACGGCATTCGAGCAGAAGGCGGTTGAGATGAGCGACGGGGAGCGAGTGGTCGGCCCCGTGCCCGCCCCGGCGGACGACGGGCGGACCCTCACGGACCCGCCCGTCGTCGAGGCGACGGGCATCGTCAAACGATTCGGTCCGACGGTGGCCCTCAACGGCGCCCGGATCACCATCAGACCCGGTGAGACCCACGCGCTGGTCGGCCGCAACGGGGCCGGAAAGTCCACCCTGGTGTCCGTCCTCACCGGCCTTCAGACCCCCGACGAGGGAACGGTCACCTTCGCCGGCAGCCCGGCGCCGCGGCCGGCGGACCGGGACGCCTGGCGCCGGCGCGTGGCCTGCGTCTACCAGAAGTCGACGATCATCCCCACGCTGACCGTCGCCGAGAACCTCTTCCTGAACCGGCACGCCCCCGGCCGCGGTCGCCTGATCAGCTGGGGGGACGTGCGCCGCCGCGCGGAGGAACTGCTGGCGACCTGGTCGGTGGACGTCGATCCGCAGACCCCCGCCGGCGATCTCGACGTGGAGCAGCGGCAGTTCGTGGAGATCGCCCGGGCCCTGTCCTTCGGGGCCCGGTTCATCATCCTGGACGAGCCGACCGCCCAGCTCGACGGGGCGGCCATCAACCGGCTCTTCGACAGGATCCGCGATCTGCAGGACCAGGGCGTGACCTTCCTGTTCATCAGTCACCACCTCCAGGAGGTCTACGAGATCTGCGACACGGTGACGGTGTTCCGGGACGCCCGGCACATCGTGACCGCGCCGGTGACGGAGTTCCCCCGCGGCGAGCTGGTCGCCGCGATGACCGGCGAGGCCGCCGCCACCCGGCGCGGGGAACGGGTGAGTACCGCCGACCCCGGTGTCACGGCCGCGCTGAGCGTCCGCGGCATGAGCGGTGCCACCTACGGCGGCGTCACCTTCCGGGTCGCCGCGGGGGAGATCGTCGGGCTCGCGGGGGCCGCGGGCAGCGGTCGCACCGAGGTCGCCGAGACCGTCGTGGGGCTGCGGGCCGCCGACGGCGGCGAGTTGGAGATCGCGGGCCACCGGCCCCGGCCGGGCAGCGTGCCGGCGGCGCTGGCGGCGGGTGCCGGGTTCGTCCCGCAGGACCGGCACCACCAGGGCTTCGTGCCCGACATGTCGATCGCGGACAACGCCACCCTGTCCGTACCGGGCCGGATCGGCAGCAACGGCTTCCTGAGCCGCGCCCGCCGGGACCGGCTCGCCGCGAGCGTGATCGAGAAGCTGGCCATCAAGACTCCTGGGCCCGACCTGCCCGTCTCCGCGCTGTCCGGCGGCAACCAGCAGAAGGTCGTCATGGCGCGCGCCCTCGCCGACGACCCCCGGCTGCTGGTCCTGATCAACCCGACCGCCGGGGTGGACGTGCGGTCCAAGGAATTCCTCCTCGGCAAGGTCGAGGAGACGGCGCGGACCGGCACCGGAGTGCTCGTCGCCTCCGACGAACTCGACGACCTGCGCATGTGCGACCGGGTCCTCGTGATGTTCCAGGGCCGTGTGACATCGGAGATCGCCCGCGGCTGGCACGATCACGACCTCGTGGCCGCGATGGAAGGAGTGGACCTCAATGCCTGACACCGTCCTCGTGGACACAGCCCCGCCGGAGGCCACGGAACCGCGGGTGAGGCGGACCGCGCTGTTCGGCGGCCGGGTGCCGCTGGCCCGGCTCCGCGACCTCGCGCTCGTCCCCGCGATCGTGGTCATCGCGATCGTCGGCCAGATCGTCAACCCCGTGTTCCTGCAGGCCGACAACCTCGTCAACGTCCTGCAGACCATGTCCGAGATCGCCCTGCTGGTCCTCGCCCAGACGATGATCCTGATCGTCAAGAAGATGGACATGTCCCTGGAGTCCACCATGGGACTCGCCCCCGGGGTCGCCGCCCTGCTGGTCGTTCCGGCCGGTGCCGGACACGGGCTCGGGCTGGTCCCCGGGGCCTGGGCCGTACCGGTGACCCTCGCCGTGGGCGCGGTCGTCGGCGTGCTCAACGCGCTGCTGATCATCCGCTTCGGGCTCAACGGCTTCATCGTGACCCTCGGCATGCTGATCGTCCTGCGCGGCATCCTCACCGGCCTCTCCGGCGGCCAGACGTTCTTCCAGCTCCCGTCCTCCATGCTCTACCTGGGCACCGCGGAGTGGTTCGGCATGCCGGCGTCCATCTGGATATGCCTGGCGCTGTTCGCCGTCGCCGTCGTCCTCCTCGGCTGGACCGGCTTCGGCCGCTCCCTGTACGCGATCGGCGGCAACGTCGACGCGGCGAAGGCGGCCGGCATCCGCACCGACCGGGTCCTGTGGATCGTCATCGTCAGCGGCAGCGTGCTCGCCGCCCTCGCCGGACTGCTGCTCTCCGGACGGCTCGCCTCCGTCGCCGCGGCCCAGGGCGACGGCTACATCTTCACCGTCTTCGCCGCCGCCGTCATCGGCGGGATCAGCCTCAACGGCGGCAAGGGCACGATGTTCGGAGCCTTCAGCGGCATCCTGCTCCTCTTCATGATCCAGAACGTGCTCACCCTCGGGGGCGTCCCCGCCCAGTGGATCGGGGCGCTGAACGGCCTGATCATCCTGGTGGCGCTGATCATCTCGCGCATCACGGGCGGCAAGGCCCAGGAGTGACCCGGGCGGCCCACGCCCCACGCCCTTCCCCCCATCTCGTCGCAGGGGACCGTGTTCCCCTGCCCACCAAGGAGTTGTCGCCATGTCATCCCCCCTGCCCGCCTCCCCGGAATCCGCCCGCATCACCGCCCTCGACGTCCTGGACGTGCGCTTCCCCACCTCCGAGCACCTCGACGGCTCGGACGCGATGAACCCCGAGCCGGACTACTCGGCCGCCTACGTCGTCCTGCGCACCGACGCCGCCGACGAACTGGAGGGCCACGCCCTGGCCTTCACCACGGGGCGCGGCAACGACGTGCAGGCCGCCGCCATCGCGGCCCTCGCCCCGCACGTGGTCGGCCTGTCCGTCGACGAGGTCTGCGCCGACCTCGGAGCCTTCTCCCGCTCCCTCGTCCACGACCCCCAGCTGCGCTGGCTGGGCCCGGAGAAGGGCGCCATCCACATGGCCGTCGGCGCGGTCGTCAACGCCGCCTGGGACCTCGCGGCCAAGCGCGTCGACAAGCCCGTCTGGCGGTTCCTGGGCGAGATGTCGCCGGAGGAGCTGGTCGCGCAGATCGACTTCCGCTGGCTCAGCGACGCGCTCACCCCCGAGGAGGCCCTGGAGATCCTGCGACGCGCCGAACCCGGTCGCGAGCAGCGCATCGGCCGGCTGCTCGACCGGGGCTACCCCGCCTACACCACCACGCCGGGCTGGCTCGGGTACTCCGACGAGAAGCTGGCCCGCCTCGCCCGCGAGGCCGTCGCCGACGGCTACACCCAGATCAAGCTCAAGGTCGGCGCCTCCCTGGAGGACGACGTACGGCGCCTGCGCACCGCCCGTGAGGCGGTCGGCGACGACATCCGCATCGCGGTGGACGCCAACCAGCGGTGGGACGTCCAGGCCGCGATCGACTGGATGAGCGCCCTGGCCCCCTACCGGCCGTACTGGATCGAGGAGCCCACCTCGCCCGACGACATCCTCGGCCACGCCGCCGTCCGCAGCGCCGTCGGCCCGGTCAAGGTCGCCACCGGCGAGCACATCGCCAACCGGGTCGTCTTCAAGCAGCTCCTCCAGGCCGGCGCGGTGGACATCGTGCAGATCGACGCCGCACGGGTCGGCGGCGTCAACGAGAACATCGCGATCCTGCTGCTCGCCGCCAAGTTCGGCGTCCCGGTCTGCCCGCACGCCGGTGGTGTCGGTCTCTGCGAGATGGTGCAGCACCTGTCGATGTTCGACTACGTCGCCGTCTCCGGCACGGTCGAGGACCGGGTCATCGAGTACGTCGACCACCTGCACGAGCACTTCGTCGACCCGGTCCGCATCACCGACGGCCACTACCTCGCACCCGCGCGTCCCGGGCTGGGCGCGCAGATGCACGCCGAGTCCCTCAAGGAGTACGCCTACCCCGACGGCCCGGTCTGGTCCGCCCGTGTCTGAGCCAACGCCCCTGGTCGACGCCCACCACCACGTGTGGGACCTGGACCGCCGGCCTCAGCCCTGGCTGGACGAGCCCGGACACGAGCCGATCCGCCGGACGCACACGGTCGACGACCTGCGACGGACCGCGACCCGGACGATCTCCGGGCGGCGGCTGACGAGCACCGTGCTCGTGCAGTGCGTGACGTCCGTCGCCGAGACGCGGGAGCTGCTGGCCCTCGCCGAACAGGACCCGCTGATCGGCGCCGTCGTCGGATGGGCGGACCTCACCTCACCCGCGATCGGCGACGTGCTCGACGACCTGCGCTCCGGACCCGGAGGCGGGCACCTGCGGGCCCTGCGGCACGTCGTGCAGGGCGAGGACGACCCCGAGTGGCTGCAACGCCACACCGTCGAACGGGGCCTGCGGGCCGTCCGGGACAGCGGGCTCGGCTACGACGCCCTCATCCGCAGCGACCAGCTCCCCCAGGCGATCCGACTCGCCCGGCGCCTCCCCGACCTGCCCCTGGTCCTGGACCACGCCGGCAAGCCGCCCGTCGGCCGCGCGCTGTCCGCCTGGGAGCCGGAGCTGCGCGCGCTGGCCGGATCCCCCCACGTGCGGTGCAAGGTCTCCGGGCTGATCACGGAGGCCGACCACCGGACCTGGACGATCGACGACGTCCGGCCGGTGTGGGACGTCCTGCTGGACGCCTTCGGCCCCGACCGGCTGATGTTCGGCTCCGACTGGCCGGTCTGCGTCCTCGCCGGCGGCTGGAACCGCTGGGCCGCCACCGTCGAGGAACTGCTCGACGACTGCTCCGAGAGCGAGAAGCAGGCCGTGCTCTCCGGTACGGCGACCTCCTTCTACCGGCTGCCCGCAACGGAAGGCCCACGCCCGTGCTCCTGAACGAGCTGCTGCACCCCGGGATCCTCGAATCCCTCGCCGGCGCCGGCCACGGCGCCCGCGTCCTGCTCGCCGACGGCCACTACCCCGCCAGCACCGCCACCGGCGAGCGCGCCAGGACCGTCCACCTCAACCTGGCCCCGGGCCTGCTCGACGTCACCACCGTGCTGGACGTCCTGCTGCGCGCGCTGCCCGTCGAGTCGGCCCACGTGATGGTGCCGCCCGCGGGCGAACCGGAGCCGCCGGCCCTCGCCGAGTACCGCTCCGTGCTGGCACCCCGACCGGTCACGGCACTCGACCGCGCCGCCTTCTACGAGGCCGCCCGCTCGCGGGACCTGGCCCTCGCCGTCGTCACCGCCGACACCCGCACCTACGCCAACCTGCTGCTCACCATCGGCGTCCGCGCTGAAGGGACACTGACACCACGATGACACTCGCAGTCCGCTACCTGGCCGCACGAACCCTCGACACGGCTCCCGCCGAGACCCCCGAGCCCGGCCCCGGGGAGGTCCTGCTGGCGCCCGCCTACGTCGGCATCTGCGGCACCGACCTGCACATCTTCCACGGCGACATGGACGCCCGCGTGTCCGCGCCCGCCGTCCTCGGACACGAGATGTCCGGCCGCGTCGTACGCGTCGGCCCGGACGTGGAGGGCTGGCGGCCCGGTGACGCGGTCACCGTGATGCCGCTGCGCTGGGACGACACCTGTCCGGCCTGCCGGGCCGGTCACCAGCACATCTGCCAGCACCTCGACTTCATCGGCATCGACTCCCCGGGCGCGCTGCAGCAGCGGTGGACGGTGCCCGCCTCCACCCTGGTCCGGCTCCCGGACTCCCTGCCCCTGGACCGCGCCGCGCTCGTCGAACCCACCGCGGTGGCCGTGCACGACGTCGCACGGGCCGGCGTCCGGGCGGGCGAGAAGGCCGTCGTGGTCGGCGGCGGACCCGTCGGCGTCCTCATCGCCCTGGTCGCGCGGGCCGCGGGCGCCGAGGTCCGGGTCGTCGAGCCGAGCGCCCACCGTCGCCTGCTCGCCGAGGAGTTGGGCCTGACCACCTGGAACCCCGCCGACGACGACCTGCCGGCGCTGGTCCGGCAGTGGACCGGTGACGCCGGGGCGGACGTCGCCTTCGAGGTGTCCGGCGCCGCAGGCGGCGTCGACACGGCGGTCGACGTGCTGGGCGCGCGCGGACGGCTGTGCCTGGTGGCCATCCACCCCCGACCCCGCGAGGTGAACCTGCACCGCTTCTTCTGGCGCGAACTCACCCTGGTGGGAGCCCGGTTGTACGACCGCTCCGACTTCGAGAAGGCGGTCACCCTCGTCGCCGAGGGCACGATCCCGGCCGAGCGGCTGATCAGCAAGGTCGTACCGCTCACCCGGGCACCCGCCGCGTTCGAGGCCCTGGAGGGCGGCGGCGACGTGATGAAGATCCTGGTGGACTGCACCGCCGTGGACGGCACCAGCATGGACGACACCACCGTGGAAGGCACCGCCAACGACCGGGGAGACGCCGCATGACGCCCTTCGACCTCACCGGGAGGCTCGCCGTCGTCACGGGAGCGCGGCGCGGCATCGGCCGGGCCGTGGCCCGTGCGCTCGCCGAAGCGGGGGCGGACGTCATCGGCGTCAGCGCCTCGCTGGAGGCGTCCGGCAGCGCGGTGGAGGAGGACGTGATCGCCGCCGGCCGCACGTTCGAGGCGATCCGCACCGACTTCGCCGATCCCGAGGCCGTCCGCGCCCTGGGCGCGGACCTCGCCGGTCGCGAACGGCCGGTGGACATCCTCGTCAACAACGCGGGCACGATCCGCCGCGCCCCCGCCGCCGAACACCCCGACGACGACTGGGACCTGGTGCTCCAGGTCAACCTGACCGCGCAGTTCGCGCTGACCAGGGCCGTGGGCGCGACGATGGCGGCACGCGGCCGGGGGAAGATCGTCTTCACGGCGTCGCTGCTGAGCTTCCAGGGCGGCATCACCGTCCCCGGCTACACCGCCGCCAAGCACGGCGTCGCCGGCCTGACCAAGGCGCTGGCCAACGAGTGGGCCTCGCGCGGCGTCAACGTCAACGCCGTCGCGCCCGGCTACATCGCCACCGACAACACCCGGGCACTCCAGGACGACCCGGCGCGCAGCAAGGCCATCCTGGACCGCATCCCCGCCGGCCGCTGGGGCAGCGCCGACGACCTCGCCGGCGCCGTCGTGTTCCTGGCCTCGGACGCCGCCGCCTACGTCCACGGCACCGTTCTGCCCGTCGACGGCGGCTGGCTCGGCCGATGAGCGGCACCGGACCGGAATCCGCACCGGCCGCGACGAGGCGTACGGGAAACGGCCCGGAGGTCGTCGCTCTCGGTGAGGTGATGCTGCGCTTCGACCCGGGTGAGGGCCGGATCCGCACCGCCCGCTCCTTCCAGGTCTGGGAGGGTGGCGGCGAGTACAACGTCGTCCGCGGTCTGCGCCGCTGCTTCGGCCTCCGCACGGCCGTCGTCACCGCGCTCGTGGACAACGCGGTGGGCCGCCTCGTCGAGGACCTGATCCTCCAGGGAGGCGTCGACACCTCGATGATCCGGTGGACGCCCGACGAGGGCGTGGGCCGCACGGCACGCAACGGCCTGAACTTCGTCGAGCGGGGGTACGGCATCCGCGGCGCGCTCGGCGTCAGCGACCGCGCGCACACGGCCGTCTCGCAGTTGAGCAAGGGCGACGTGGACTGGGACGCCGTCTTCTCGGCCGGGGTGCGCTGGTTCCACACCGGCGGCATCTTCGCCGGTCTGTCGGACACCACCGCCGACGTCGCCGACGAGGCCATGGCCGCGGCTCGCCGACACGGTGTCACGACCTCCTACGACCCCAACTACCGCGCCAGTCTCTGGGCCGGCCGGGGCGGCGCCGTCCGGGCCCGGGAGGTGGACCTGCGGCTCGCCCGGCACGCCGACGTCGTGGTCGGCGCCCTGGGTCTGGCCGGCGCGCACCCGGGGCAGACCCGCGTCGGGGCCGACGAGGTCGCCGGAGCCCTCGCGGAGGTCGCCGGTCTGCTGCCCGGGGCGAAAGTGCTGGCGACGACCCTGCGTGACGTGCCCTCGGCCGGGGTCAACGACTGGTCCTCGGCCGCCTGGTCGGCGGAGACCGGCTTCGTGGCGGGGCGCCGCATGCCCGGACTGCACGTCCTCGACCGCATCGGCTCCGGCGACGGCTTCGCGGCCGGCCTGATCCACGGACTGCTCGGCGGCACCGGCCTGGAGCGCGCCCTGGCCTACGGCACCGCCCACGGGGCCCTCACCATGACCACGCCCGGAGACGTCTCCATGGCCACCCTCGCCGAGGTCGAGGCACTCGTCGCGGGCGGGTCGGCCCACGTCAGCCGCTGACGGACACCCCCCACACCCCTACTCCTGGAGCACGACGTGCAGCAGCGGAACATCCAGAACACCTCCGTCCCCCTCACCGAGCTGGGCTTCGGAGCCTCCGTCATCGGCAATCTCTACCGCATCACCCCGGCCGACGCCGCGACAGCCGCCGTCGACACCGCGTGGGACGCCGGCGTGCGGTACTTCGACACCGCACCGCACTACGGCCTCGGCCTCTCCGAGCGCCGCCTCGGCGACGCCCTGCGGGGCCGGCCCCGCGACGAGTACGTCGTCTCCTCGAAGGTGGGCCGGCTGCTCGTGCCCAACGAGGATCCGCAGGGCATCGACCCCGAGGGCTTCGCCGTGCCGGACGACCTGCGCCGGCAGTGGGACTTCAGCCGCGACGGAGTGCTCCGGTCCGTCGAGGACACGCTGGAGCGCACCGGCCTGGACCGGCTGGACGTCGTGTACCTGCACGACCCGGACGACCACTGGCGGCAGGCGGCCGAGGAGGCCATGCCCGCGCTCGCGGAACTGCGCGACCAGGGCGTGATCGGCGCGATCGGCGCGGGCATGAACCAGTCGGCCATGCTCGCCCGCTTCCTGCGCGAGACCGCCGCCGACGTCGTGATGCTCGCCGGGCGCTACAGCCTGCTCGACCAGTCCGCCCTGGACGACGTCCTGCCCGCCGCCCGGGAACTCGGCAAGAGCGTCGTGGCGGTGGGCGTGTTCAACTCGGGTCTGCTCTCCCGGGACTGGCCCGTGGAGGGCATGAGGTACGACTACCGGGAGGCCTCCCGTGACCTCGTCGCCCGGGCCCGCGCGATCGCGGAGGTCTGCGAGGCGCACGGCACCACGCTGCCCGCGGCGGCGATCGCCTTCCCGCTGACCCATGCCCAGGTCATCAACGTCACCCTCGGCATGCGGAACCCGGAACAGGTCCTACGGAACGTGGAACTCCACGGCAGGAACACGCCCGAAGGACTCTGGAGCGATCTCCGCGCCCGGGGTCTCATCAGGTCGGACGTGCCCCTGGAGCAGGGCCGGGGGAGAGGCACGGAGTGTCGCTGACGGACAGGGCCATAGAAGAGATCCGTGAGCTGATCAGGACCGGCGCCCTGCCTCCCGGGTCGAAGCTTCCCCCGGAGCCCGTTCTGGCCGTCCAGCTGGGCCTGTCCCGAAACCTCGCGCGGGAGGCCGTCAAGGCACTGGCCGTCGCACGCGTGCTGGAGGTCCGGCGCGGCGACGGCACGTACGTGACCAGCCTTCAGCCGAGCGTGCTCCTGGAGGGTCTCGGCGGTGCGGTGGAACTGCTCCAGGGCGACTCGGTGGCTCTGCGGGACCTGATCGAGGTACGGCGGCTCCTCGAACCCGTTGCCACGGCGCTGGCGGCCACCCGGATCTCGGACGAGCAACTGGCCGAGGTGAAGGGGCATCTGGACGCCATGCGCGAGGCCCGCGACGACGTCGCACGGCTCAACGTCCACGACGCCGCCTTCCACCGCGCCGTCGTGGCGGCGACGGGCAACGAAACCCTCCTCACCCTGCTGGAGGGCATCTCCGGTCGCACCCTGCGGGCCCGCGTCCTGCGTGGTCTCGCCGACGTCCGGGCCGCGGGCCGGACCCTCGCCGAGCACGAGGCGATCTTCGACGCCCTGTCCGTCCGCGACGCCTCCCTCAGCGAGGCGGCCGCGCTGCTGCACGTCAGCAGCACCGAACAGTGGCTCCGGGAGCGTCTGAGCACGGGGGAGCTCCGTCCCGGCGAGCCCGGCAACAGCGGTCCCGGCAACAGCGATCCCGAGGACGGCGATCCCGGCAACGGCGGCGCGACCGGCGGATGTTTGCCGTGAGTACGGCGACGGCGGGCGGGGCGGGGCCGACGCGCGGCCCCGCCCCGCTGGGCCCCTCGCCTCGCCCGAGGAGGCGAAGGCGCGCGGATCCGGTCGATGACGGATGCGGCAGCGGTCGACGTCGGGCCAGGTGACCCGGCCCGCGCCGCTGCGGGCGCCGGTGTGACGGCTGCTCACCGGCACTTTCGCCGGAGGTGCTTCGAGCGTCGGGATGGCCGAAAGTATCAACAGAAAACAATAAAATCGAGCACAGTCAAACATGAATCCGTGATGCCTGGGCTAGGCTTCAGGTGGCCCCTTCCTCAAGTCGGTTGCGGGGAAGCGGTATTGCGCGAGCCTCGATGAAGCGTCTCGCGCCCCCCGTCAGGGCGATCTGTGCGCACTTTCATGTCATGCGCATGCCATGAATCGGAGAGCTTCCGCGGCGCGGCAGCTTCTCCCGTACCTCCCAGACCGCCTGGAGCCCCGGCGGCCCGCCCCGGTGTCCCCGCGCCGGGTGCCGACCGCCCCCACGCGCCGCCCTCTGCGGCGCGGACCCAGCAGCCGGCCCGTCGAAGGCCGGCAGGCAAAGGAGATTCCGTGTCCCGTTCCGTTCCCCTGCACAGGCTCGTCCCGCTCGCCGTCACCACCGCGCTGCTGGTGACCGGCGCCTCGGTGGGCGCCGCCCCCGCCGTGTCCGCCCCGGTGCCGTCCACCGCCCCGTCGCCCTCCGTCGCCCCGGTGCAGCCCGCCGCCGACCGGTCGGCCGCGCTGGCGGCCGCGGACCGCCAGGGAGCCGGCCTCGTCCGGAGCCTGGGGCTCACCGGGCAGGAGAAGCTGGTCGCCAAGGACGTCGTCCACGACGCCGACGGCACCCGGCACCTGCGCTACGAACGCACCTACGCCGGACTCCCCGTCCTCGGCGGCGACCTGGTGGTGCACCAGCGCGCCGACGGGGCGGTGAAGGACGTCGACCGCGCCTCGACCGCGTCGCTGGCCGGCCTCGGCAGCACGCCCGCGATCGACGCCGCGGCTGCGCAGACGGCGGCGCTCGACTCCCGGCCGGGCGCCCCGGTCGGCCGCGCGCCGCGGCTCGTGGTCTGGGCGGCGGACGGCGTGCCCCGCCTCGCCTGGGAGACCGTGCTCGCCGGAACCGCCGCCGACGGCGGCCCGAGCAAGCTGCACGTGATCACCGACGCGGCCGAGGGCACGCTGCTCCGGACCTTCGAGGGCGTGCAGACCGGTACCGGTCACGGCGTCCACGTCGGAGAGGTCACGGTGGGCACCACGGCGACCGGGTCGGGGTACGAGCTCCGGGACGCCGCCCGTGGCGGCAGCCACACCACGGACCTGGGCAACCGCAGCTCCGGCAACGGGTCCGTCTTCACCAAGCCCACCGAGGACGGCTGGGGCGACGGCACGCCGGTCAACCGCGAGTCGGCGGCGGTCGACGCGCACTTCGGCGTCGGAGCCACCTGGGACTACTACAAGGACACCTTCGGCCGCGCGGGGATCCGCGGCGACGGGGTCGGCGCCCTCAGCCGGGTGCACTACGGCCGCGGGTACGTGAACGCGTTCTGGGACGACGGCTGCTTCTGCATGACGTTCGGCGACGGCGACGGCGACACCCACCCGCTGACCAGCATCGACGTCGCCGGCCACGAGATGACCCACGGCGTCACCTCCGTCACGGCCGACCTCGTCTACTCCGGCGAGTCCGGCGCCCTGAACGAGGCCACCAGCGACATCCTCGGCTCCATGGTGGAGTTCCACGCCGCCCTCCCCGCCGACACCCCCGACTACCTCATCGGCGAGAAGCTCGACCTCTTCGGCAACGGCGCTCCCCTGCGCTACATGGACAAGCCCTCCAAGGACGGCGAATCAGCCGACTCCTGGTACCGGGGCGTCGGCCGGCTGGACGTCCACAACTCCTCCGGGGTCGCCAACCACTTCTTCTACCTCCTCGCCGAGGGCAGCGGGCCGAAGGACATCAACGGCGTCCACTACGACTCGCCCACCCGGGGCGGCATCACCGTCACCGGCATCGGCCGGGACAAGGCGGCCGCCATCTGGTACCGCGCGCTGACCGTCCACATGACCTCCACCACCGACTTCGCGGGGGCCCGCACGGCCACCCTCCGGGCCGCCGCCGAGCTCTACGGCGCCGACAGCGCGGCGTACGGCACCGTCGGGGCGGCCTGGGCCGCCGTCAACGTGGGATCAGTCGCGCCCACCACGCCCGTGGTCACCCACCCGGGCGACCAGGTCACCGCGGTCGGGACGCCGGCCGAACTCCTGATCGCGACCCCCACCGCCGCCGGTGCGCCCACCTTCTCGGCCGAGGGCCTGCCCGCCGGGCTGGCGATCGACGCCGGCACCGGCAGGATCGCCGGCACACCCACCGACGCCGGGTCGACGACGGTGACCGTGACCGCGACGTTCGCGTCGGGCGCGACCGCCGACACCCGGTTCACCTGGGCCGTCACCGACGGCACCGGCCCGTGCCCCTCCGCCCGGCTGCTCGGGAACGCCGGCTTCGAGAGCGGCACGGCGGCGCCCTGGACGGCCACCTCCGGAGTGGTCGACGCCGACCCGGGCCAGGCCGCCCACGGCGGTACGTGGAAGGCATGGCTCAACGGGTACGGATCCTCCCGCACGGACACCCTCGCCCAGACGGTCACCATCCCGGCGGGCTGCCGGGCGAGCCTCGGGTACTGGCTGCACGTCGACTCGACCGAGGACACCGGCACCGTCGTCTTCGACCGGCTCACCGTCACGGTCAACGGCACCCAACTGGCCGCCCACTCGAACCTCGACCGGGCCGACGGCTACACCCTGCGGACGGTCGACCTCTCGGCCTACGCCGGGCAGACCGTGACCTTGCTGTTCAAGGGGACCGAGGACTTCAGCTTCAGGACCAGCTTCGTCCTCGACGACCTCGCCGTCGAGATCGGCGACTGACCCGGAAGGCTCTCGTCTGCTCCTTCGCGGACGCCGCAGCACCCGGGCCCACCGACGGGCCCGGGTGCTGAGGC
>NZ_JBEXNT010000148.1:0-22703 GCF_040611255.1 Kitasatospora sp. NPDC002965
CGGGGCAGGCCCGGCCGCCGGCGTCTCCGCCGACGTGGCGCCCGCGCCCGGAGCTCCGGCGGGGCGGGTGGGTACCGGGCGCGGGGTCCGGCTCCCACCCGGCTTCGGACGGGTCGTCGCGGCACGGTCGCTCCCCGCCCCCGGAGCGGCCGGGGAGGCGCCGTTCCCGGCGAGCCCGGGACCCTGGGCGGCCGTCGGCGGTCTGTTCTCGGCCGCGGTCGGGGCGGGCAGTGGCGAGGGCGCCGGGACCGGCAGCAGATCCGGCACCGGCGGGACCGAGGCGGAGGGCGTCGGCGTCGGCGACGCCGGGAACGCCACCACCCCGGACGACTCGTCACCTGACCCGGGCCCGCACATCGTCAGGACGGCCGCCAACCCGGCGGCGATCCCCGCGGCGCCCGCCACCCAGGCCCAGCGGGGCCGCCGGTCCGGCGTGACCCCACCGGTCGCACCCGCCCCACCGGTCGCACCCGTTCCCGCCGGGGCCGCCGCGGGCGGTGGGGGCACGGCGGATGGCGGGGCCGGCACCGGTGGAGGCTGCCACCTCTGCTCCGGCCACTGCCACTGCCCGCCACCCGCGGGACGTCCGCCGCCTGCCGGTTGTCCGCCCATGTCCTCGTCCTCCTGCCGTCGCAGCCTCGCCTGCCCGTCGACGAGCGGTGACCCCCGCCGGCGCCGGGCCGTACGGGACCGAGCCCGTACGGCGCCGACCACCCGCTCGCCGTACCCAACGAGTGCGCCGACGAGGGGACATGACCCGGACGAGGGTTGTCGCGGCGCGCGGGGTCCTCCGGGGCGTACGCTGCCTGCCGTGCCCCGGGTGCGGTCACCCCAGGTCAGCCACATGCTGGGGGGCATGGAAACCATCAGTACGTCCGGCGCGACGAAGCCCCTGGTCGAGATCGCCGACTTCCGCACCGACAGCCGCTACCGGCTGGTCCGCTTCGAGGGCCACGGCTGGGAACCCCTGGCCCCGGAGGAGTTCGAACCACGGATCCGTCAGCTCTTCCCGGACCTCGACCCCCACGACGCCGTCCGCGTCCGGTGGAGCGACCGCCCCTGGGAATGGCCCGCCTGGCACCCCGGTGAGGCCTGACCGGGGGAGTGGCCGCTGCCCTGTACAGTTGACGCCGCCCGTTGACCGCGGACTTCGGACGCTCCGCCGACGCGGTCCGCCGGTACGACGCCCCCCGGAGCGGAGCCCGTTGACACGTCGTCCGCCGAGGGACCGCCGGTCGGCGGGTCGGCCCGCCGCACGCCCCCGGAGGCGCGGAGCGGCTCCGGGCGAGCGGGTTCACGGGAGGAAGCGGCGGATGGGCGGACCGACGAGTACGGCCGGGTACGGCGAGGCGGCGGATCAACTCGCCCTCCAGTACGAGGCCGTGACCTTCACCGAAGTCCACCGTGAAGTCCTCCACCTCCTCCCGGCGTCACCCGGCACCGTCCTCGACGTCGGCGCCGGCACCGGACGGGACGCCGCCGCGCTGGCGGCGCTCGGACACCGGGTGGTCGCCGCCGAACCGACGACGGAGCTGCGCCGGATCGGACGACGGCTGCACGCCGGGAGCGGCGTGCACTGGGTCGACGACGCGCTGCCCGGACTCCCCCGGCTCGGCGCGGGGGAGGACCGGTTCGACGCGGTGCTGCTGACCGCCGTGTGGATGCATCTGTCGGCCGAGGAACGACCCCCGGCGATGGAGGCCCTCGCCGGACTGCTCGCCCCGGCCGGTCGCCTCTTCCTCACCCTGCGGCACGGCCCGGTCCCGCCGGGGAGGCGGATGTTCGACGTGTCCGCCGACGAAACGGTCGAACTCGCCCGCACCCGGGGCCTGGACCTGCTCCTGCGCACCGGACGCGCCGACCTGCACGGCCGGACGGACGTCCGGTGGACGGTACTCGCCTTCCGGAACGGCCCGGCCTGACCTCGCGCGGCGCGGTCCTGGCCGTGGCGAAGGGACGACGGCGGGACGGCGGGACGGCGGGACCGCGCGACGGCGCGACGGCCCGGGGCCCGGGCACGGGTCCTCAGGCGGGCTGCCACAGCTCGACCCGGTTGCCCTCGGGATCGGTGACCCAGCCGAATCGACCGACACCCTCCATGTCCTGGGTCTCCTCGGCCACGTCCGCCCCTCCGGCGCGCAACTGCGCGAGCATCGCGTCCAGGTCGCGGACACGGAAGTTGAGCATGGTCCGCTGGCCGCGGGACCCGAAGTAGTCGGTCCCGGACTCGAACGTCGCGAACACGGTCGGCCCGGTTTCCTGATGCCACAGGCCGTGCGCGTCGGCGTCCAGGCCCAGGTGGTCGCGGTACCAGGCGTTGAGGGCCGCCGGGTCCGCGGCCCGCAGGAAGTATCCGCCAATTCCCCGTACGTGTTCCATGCCGCCATCCTGCCAGGACGGCGACCGGCCGGACCGGCACCGCGCGCGGCGCGCACCCCGTACGCGTAGGCAGGTGTGGTCGGGCGGTCCGGCCGACCGCCGGGGCGATCCGGGCGACCGGGCGGGGGCGGGGCGGCGGCGAGTGCGGGCCGGCGGGGCCGGGCGGGGCGGGGCGGCGCTACGACCAGGCCGCGGCCGCCCTGGTGAGGTCCGAAGGGTCACCGCCGGTGTGCGGGGCCGTCGTCCGGGGCGTCGGCGCCCCGGGTGCGACGAGCCGGACGGGGACGGGGCAGGCGTCGATCAGCCCGCTCAACTCCGCCCGGCGGGAGCGCCGTCGGGCCTCGCGGAGGCGTCGGGCCGCGCGGCGGGCGGCGCCGGGACGGTGGAACGCGGGTGCGGCGGCAGGAGTGGCGCCGCCGGACCGGTCGGTACCGCCGGGGCGGTCGGGGCCGGTGGCGTCGGCGGTCACCACGAGCAGGCCGCCGACGCGGTCGGGGTGGGCGGCGGCGTAGCGCAACGCCGGTGCGGCGACGGCGGCGTGGGTCACCAGCACGGGGCGTGAGCGGACCGGGTCGAGCAGGGCCGCGAGCCAGTCGGCGTCGGGGGCGGCCGTGGGGGCGGAGCGGCCGAGCCCGGGGAGGTCGGCGGTGAGTGCGGGGGCGTCGAGCCGGCTGGTGGCGCCCGTCCAGGCGGCGGTGTCCGCGCCCGGCCCGGGGAGCAGGACGTAGCGCGGTGTCCGGCGGTCGCCGTCGAGGTAGGTGCGTCCGCCGGCGACGTCCGCGAACCCGCCCGCCGGGCCGCCGGGTCCGTGGCCGGTGGGTGCGGCCCCGAAGCCGTCGGCGACCAGGCGGTCGGCCCAGCGGCGCAACAGGTCTTCCACCGGGGGGTGGTGGAGTCCGGCAGCCCGGGCGAGCCGGTCGGCGGAGGCGGTGTCGTAGCCGTCCTCGACGAGGAAGGACAGGGTCTCCGGGTCGGCGCCGGTGAGGGCGCGGGGCAGCCGCCGTACCAGGCCGACCGGGACGAGCCCGCGGGGCGCCGGGACGTCCAGGTGCCGGGCGATCAGGGCGATCAGTTCGGGAAGCGGTGGGGTGGCGGGGTCGAGGACGGTGTGGGAGTGGGCCGGTCCGTCGTCGAACTCCGGGACGACGGCGAGGAATCGGGCCAGGTGGTCGATCGCGACCACCGGGAGGAAGGTCCGGGCCGTCCCGGGCAGCAGGGGGAGGCGGCCGGACCAGAGCTGGCGGACCAGGTCCGCCAGGCCCAGGTACTGCCCGGCCTCGCCGGTCTCCGAGTGTCCGATCACGCTGCTGGGGTTCACCGTGGTGAGCGGAACGCCGAGCTCGGCGGCCGTGACGCGGACGGCGGCGTCGCCGAGGTGCTTGGACGCCTCGTACGCCCCGAGCCGGGCGTAGAGGGTGTCGGTCTCGGCGGGCGGGAGGGGGTGGCGGGGCGCGCTGTCGCGGCCGACCCGGTACCCGGAGAGGTGGACCAGGCGCCGGAGCTGCGGCCGGCCCGCCGCCCAGTGGAGTGCGGTGAGTGCGCCCTCCACGTTGGCGGCGTGCGCCTCGGCACGGTCGAGGCCGAAGCGGTAGAGGGCGGCGAGGTTGTGGACGTCACGGACGGCGGCGAGCCGGGCGTCGTCGGCGGGCGACAGCCCGAGTCCGGGGCGGGTGAGGTCGGCGGTGACGGTGGTGAGGGCGCCGTCGTCGGCGCCGTGCGCCCGCAGCCAGGCGCGGAGTTCGCGGTCACGCGGTGAGCCGGGGCCGGTGCGGACGCCGGCGGCCACCGGCTCTCCCCGGCCCAGGAGTTCGAGGAGCAGCCAGCGGCCGAGGAAGCCGGTGGCGCCCAGGACCAGGGTGTGCGGCGGTGGCCGGTCGGCCGGGGAGGCGTCCGGCTGCCGGGGCTGCGGGCGGGGCGTGGTGGTCATGGTGCTCTCCTCTTCGGTGGTCCGGTCCGGTCGACCTGATTCTGTAGACCGGTCTGCATAATTTTTGGGCACGGATGCGGCGCGAGTGCGAAGGTGCCGGGAGGCGGGAGCCCTGGACGGGGCTCGCGGTCACGGGCCGGTCTGTGGTGGTGGAGGGCGAACCGTGCCCGGGGGTGTGTCCGGTGCGCGGTGGGGATCTGCCGCCGGGGGCGGGTGGGCGCCGAGGCCGGCGCCCACCCGTGCTCAGCCGGTCCGCTGCGAGGCCGGGCTTTCGCGGGTGGCCCGCGTGGCCTGCGCGGCCTTCACGTCGAGCAGGTGGCGGACGGCGTGCGTCGCGGCGGTCAGCGGTTCGGGGGAGCGGCGGACGCGGGCCAGCAGGACCGCGCCCTCCAGCAGTGCGAGCGCCTGGCCTGCGGCGACGTCCGCCTCGGTGGGGTCGAACCCCTCGGCGGTCAGACGCTCGGTCAGGACGCGCTGCCAGCTCGCGTACACCTCGACGCAGACCTGGCGGAGCGCCTCGTTGCTGCCGGCGATCTCCAGTCCGACGGTGGCGATCGGGCAGCCCTTGGTGTACTCGGACCGGGCGAGACGGTCGGCGAAGGCCCGCGCCAGCCCGGCGACGACGGTCGCCGCGTCGGAGCCCTCGCGGGCGAGGGAGGCGAGCAGCTCCTCGACCTCCTGGCCGGCCTGGATCAGGGCGGCGGTCACCAGCTGGTCCTTGCCCTCCGGGAAGTGGAAGTAGAGCGATCCGCGCGGTGCGCCGCTCTCCGTCACGATCTGGTTGAGGCCGGTGCCGAAGTAGCCCTGTGCCTCGATCAGGCCGCGCGTGCCGGCGATCAGCCGGGCGCGGGTCTCCTCGCCTTTGACTCCCATGCGGAAACAATAGACCGGTCTGCATATTTTGTCGACGGGGCCATCCGGCGGTGCCGGTTGCGGTGGCTCCGGCCCGGTCGAGGACGGGGGAGGGCGGCGGGGCGAACGGATGGCACACCGACAAGAATCCGCGGGCACTTCTGGTGAAGATCACCATCACGGGCCGGGCCGGGCTCGCCCAGGATGTGAGCAGGGCCCGACCGGAGCGAGCCCCGGGGGAACGGGCGGCCCCGCCCGGTCACCGCCCCGGAGGGCACGTTCGGCGTCGTCGTCCCGACGACGCCGGCCACCGGCCAGCCGGAAACCGTCGCCGACGTCCGCCGTGCGCGCAGGTGTTCCTGCCGCGGCGACCGCGTCCCCGCACCCGAAGGACCCCACGAGTGACCCTCCGCACGATCAAGCCCGGCAACCGCGGGTACCTCTACGTCAACAGCCACCCGACCGGCTGCAGCACGGTGGTCGACCACCTGTGGCAGCAGATTCCGGAGCCTGCCGACGACCGTCCCGGCCCGGTCGCCCTCGTCATCGGCTCCAGCGCGGGGTACGGGCTGGCCGCGACCCTGGTCGGCCTGCGCGCCCACCGGATGCGCGGACTCGGCATTGCCTTCGAGGCCCCCGCGACCGAGCGCCGCACCGCCGGCGCGGGCTGGTACCGCACCGCCCGGACGGCCGAACTCGCGGCCGAGGCCGGCGCCGACTTCACCTTCCTCAACGGCGACGCGTTCTCCGACGGGGTCAAGGAGGAGGCCGCCGACCGGATCGCCGCCCGCTTCGGCAAGGTCGACCTGCTCATCTACAGCGTCGCGGCCCCGCGTCGCACCGACCCGGTGACCGGCGAGGTCCACCACTCCGTCATCAAGCCGCTCGGCAGCGACTACCGGGCCAAGACGCTCGTGTTCGAGGACGGCACCCCGCGGATCGGCGAGCTGCACCTCCAGATCGCCGACGAGGCCGAGCGCGACGCGACCGTGCAGGTCATGGGCGGCGCCGACTGGCAGCTGTGGGTCGACGCCCTGCAGTCCAGGGGCCTGCTGGCCGACGGCTTCCGGACCGTCGCCCTCTCGTACGTCGGGTCGGACATCACGGCCCCCGTCTACCGGGCCGGGACCATCGGCGCCGCCAAGCAGCACCTGGAGGACACCGCCCGCACCCTCAACACCCGTCTCGACGGCGCGGGTCACGCCTACACCGTCGTCGCCGGCGCGGCCGTCACCCAGGCCTCCACCGCGATCCCGAGCATCGCGCTCTACACCAGCATCCTCCACCGCGTCACCGGGGACGGCTGGCAGACCACCGTCGACCAGGCCGCGGAGCTGTGGAGCCGCCTCTCCGGCGACGCCGAACCCGACCTGGACGACCAGGACCGCATCCGGCTGGACGACTGGGAGATGAACCCCCGGGTGCAGACCGCCGTCCGCGCCATGTGGGACCGGATCGACGCCGAGACCATGGACACCCGTGCGGACACCGGCTGGTTCCGCGAGCAGGTCGGCCGGCTCTACGGCTGGGACGTTCCCGGCGTCGACTACGAGGCCGAGGCCGAGACCGCCGTCCCGTGGCCCGCCTCCCCGTCGTCCGGCGTCTGACGTCCGGCCTCTGACGCCCGGTCGGCGCCCGCCCGGCGCCCGGGCACGGGTGCTAGCGGGAGGCCGCCGGGTGCAGGCGGCGGAAGAGGTCCGGGGTGCGGCGGCCGGCGGGCGGGAGGTAGACGAAGAGGTGGTGGCCGCTCGCGGGGAGGGCGAGGGCGGTGTAGTCGAGCACGCCGGTGTCCAGTGCGGGGTGGCGCAGCGCGAGGCGGCCCTGGCGGGGCGGGGCGGCCCGGTGGCGGGCCCACAGGGCGGCGAACTGCGGACTGCGGGCGGAGAGCCGGGTGACCAGGGCCGTCAGCTCGCGGTCGTCCGGGCGGTCCGCGTGCTGGGCGCGCAGCCCGGCGACCAGGTCCGCGCCGATGGAGCCGGTGGGGGCGTGGTTGGCCCGCTGGGCGGCGCCGTGCGGGCAGCAGAACACCTGCCAGAGGAGGTTGCGTTCGAGGGCGGGCCGGGAGGCCGGATCGGCCATCAGCGCGGCGGCGCAGGGATTCCAGGCGAGCAGGTCGAACCGGGGCCCGGTGACGAAGGCGGGCGAGCGGTCGAGGGCGGCGAGCAGGCTCCGGGCGGTCGCGTCGACGGTCGCCGGGCCGTTCACGGCGGCGGTCGCCGGCGCGGACCGTCGGTGGGCCAGCCGGTGCAGGTGGTCCCGTTCGGGTTCGGTGAGCAGCAGGGCCGCGGCGATGCCGTCCAGCACCGGGCCGGTCGGCAGCCGCTGGCGGCCCTGCTCCAGCCTGGCGTAGTAGTCCGTCGAGATGCCCGCCCGGACGGCGACCTCCTCCCGGCGCAGGCCCGGCGTGCGGCGGCGCGGTCCGACCGGCAGCCCGGCGTCGGAGGGATCCAGGCCCTGGCGGCGGGCCCGCAGGAACGCGCTGAACGGAGTGTCGGGCATGGTCCCACGCTGCCACAGCCCGGCAGCCGTATCCAGGACCCGGCAGACCCGGGCTCCCGGGCCCAGGACGATCCGGCCGCTGCCGCCGCCCGTCCCGTCGAGGGATGCTCCCGGCATGGGACTTCTCGACCGGAAGGTCACGATCATCACCGGCGCGGGCCGGGGCATCGGCGCGGCAGCCGCCGAACTGTTCGCGGCGGAGGGCGCGTTGCTCGTCCTGGCCGCCCGCACCGGCCCCGAGGTCGAGGCGCTGGCGGCCCGGCTGCGGGCGCGCGGCGCCGACGCGGTGGCCGTCGCCGCGGACATCTCCACGGCCGAAGGGGCCGAGCGGCCGGTACAGGTCGCGCTGGACTCCTTCGGCCGGCTCGACGCCGCCTTCGACAACGCGGGCTCGGGCCCGATGCCCGCCCCGCTCGCCGAGCGGACCGAGGAGGACTGGGACGCCGTCCACGCCGTCAACCTCCGCGGCACGTGGCTCTGCCTGCGGGCCCAGCTCCGGGCGATGCTCGCGGGCGGCCGGGGCGGCTCGATCGTGCTGTGCAGCGGGGTCGGCGGCCTGGTGGGCGGGTTCGGGGACGGCACCCAGCAGGCGGCCAAGCACGGGCTCGCCGGTCTGGTGAAGGCGGCCACCACCGACTACGCCCGGCACGGCGTCCGGACCAACGCGATCGCGCCCGGGGTGGTCCGGACGCCGTCCGCCGAACCGCTGTTCACCGCCGGGCCGGCCTTCGGCGAGGCCGTCGCCCGCTTCACCCCGCTCGGCCGCCCGGCGAGCGCCACCGAGGTCGCCCAGGCCGCGGCCTGGCTGCTCAGCGACCGGTCCTCGTACGTGACCGGGGTGACGCTCCCCGTCGACGGCGGCATCACGGCGACCCGGTCCTTCGTCTGAGGCGTGCGGACGGTGCCCGACGGCGCGTCGCCGCGCTCGCCCCCGCCGTCGGGAGCACGCCGCGGACCCGCTACCGCCGGGGCGGACCCGCTACCGCCGGGGCGGGTCCGAGGACTCGGCGAGGACAACGCGCCGGTCCGGTCGGCGGGTTCGGTGAGGTACGGCCGTGCGGCGTGGAGTTTCGCAATGGTCACGAACGGTTCCCGGGGAAGTGGCTTCCGGTTCGGGGAGCGTCCCCTAGCGTGCCGGGCATGACACAGAGTCACCACGTCAGCTCCGGCAGCCCGTCCGCCGCGTCACCCGCCGTCCGTCCCGGCAACCGCCCCGGCGGCCGCCCGGGCAACCGCCCCGGCACCTCGGCCGACGACCGGCGCGACCTCCGGTCGAGCGCGGGCCGGCACACCGCCGTGCTCGCCGCCCTCGTCGCGTCCGCGCTGGGCCTGGGCACCGTCGCGCTGAGCGCCCCGAACGCCGCCTCCGCCGAGCCGCCCGCCGCCACCTCCGGCCCCGCCGCGTCCGGCCCCGGGTCCCCCGACGACCCCGCCGGGTCCCCCGGCCTCGCCGCTGCCGCCGCGGCCCCCGCCCCCGGTGACGTCGTGGTGACCGAGAGCTTCTCCGGCACCTCCCTCCCCGCCGGCTGGACCGCCGTGGAGGGCGACTGGAAGGTGGCGAACGGCCGGCTGGTCGGCACCTCCGCCAACTCCGGCCAGCAGAGCCGGATCACCTTCGGCCGCCACCTCGACGACTTCCGCATCGAGGCGACCGCCCGCTTCGAGTCCGTCGTGGACAACGCCCGCTGGGCGGCGCTCGGCCTGGACGTCCCGGCGAGCGGCGCCACCCCGTGGTCGATCGCCACCGTGCGGACCGGCACCACCGCCGCCAACGGCCTGGAGTTCGCCCGGCGGACCACCGCCAACAGCTGGCTCGTCACCGACACCGCCGCCGCCCCGGTCGCCGCCGGCACCGGCCGCGACGTGCGGATCGCCGTCGAGGTGCACGGCACCACCGCCCGCTGGATCTTCGACGGCCGGGAGGCCGCCCGCACCACCCAGGTCGCCCGCAGCGCCGACGGCGGCCAGGCGCTCGTCGTCAACGGCGCGAAGGTGTCGTTCGACGACCTCAGGGTGACCGCGCTCGCCCCGGGCGGCCTGCTCCGGCCGGCGGGCTCCCCGCTCACCGTCTTCGCCCACCGTGGCGCCTCCTCCGCGGCACCGGAGAACACCCTGGTCTCGGACGAGGTCGCCCGGCGCGGTGGCGCCGAGTGGATCGAGAACGACGTCCAGCCCAGCAAGGACGGCGTGCCGTACATCCTCCACGACGACACGGTGGACCGCACCACCGACGGCCAGGGGCGGATCCGCGACCTGACCTCCGCCCAACTGGACGCGCTGGACGCCGGTTCCCGGTTCGGCCCGGCCTACGCGGGTGCCCGGGTGCCCACGCTCGCGGCGCAGTTGGAGGATCTGCGCACCCGTGGCGGCAACCTGCTGCTGGAGATCAAGGGCCGGCACAGCCGCGACGAGGTCGCCCGGATCGTCAAGGAGGTGCGCGACCACGGGATGGCGGGCCGCGTCCTCGTCCAGAGCTTCGAGGTGGACGCCCTGCGGCACACCCGCGAGCTGGCACCGGAGTTGCCGCTCGGCCTGCTGCGCAGCACCCTCGACGCCGACCCGGTGGCGATCTCCAGGGAGCTCGGCCTGGCCGCCTACAACCCCTCGGACGGCGCCGTCTCCGCCCGGCTCGGCGTGGTGAAGGACCTGCACGCGGCCGGCGTCGCGGTCAACGTCTGGACGGTCGACGCGGCCGCCCGGTGGAAGGCGCTGGAGGCCGCCGGCGTCGACGGCATCATCACCAACCGTCCGGCGGAGCTCGCCGGCTGGAACTCCGCCTGGCAGCAGGCCGGCGCCGTCGCGCCGCCCGCCGCACCCACCGTGGCGATCACCTCCCCGGCGGCCGGGGCCACCCTGGACCGTGCCCAGCAGCCGGTCACCGCGGTGCAGGCACGCGGCGCCGACTCCGTTCGGCTGACCCTGGACGGTGCCGAGCTCACGCCGGGCACCGCGCTCGACACCACGGCGCTCGCGCTCGGCCGGCACACCCTGCGGGCGGAGGCGACCGGCCCCGGCGGGCGGGCCGAGACGACGGCCGAGTTCACCGTCGCGGCCACGCCGACCGGTCTGGCCTCGCTGGTCCTCACCTCGGGGGCGGACCGCAACGCCGTCGCCACCCTGACCGTGATGCTCGGCCAGGGCCAGTACGGGCCGCTCGCCCGGTGGGCCGAGAACCAGTCCGGCCGGACCGTCCCCGCCGACCGGGCCCGGCTGATCGCCGCCGACGCCCTCGCCCTCGGCGGTACGCCCCCCGCCAACGGCTGACCGCACCCCGGCGCACCCCGGCCGAACCGACCGCGTCGGCCGCACGACCGGAACCGGCGCACCCCGGCCGAACCGACCGGAACCGGCGCACCCCGGCCGAACCGACCGGCACCGGCGCACCGACCGCCGGACCCCGTGCCCGCTCGCCCGGCACGGGGTCCGGCGTCCGCCGGGGGCTCCGTCGATCCGTGCGGCGTCGCCCTGTGCCTAGGATTGATCGCCTGGCCGGTCGGCCGCTCACCCACGTGCCCGAAGGTGGATCGTTCATGGCAATCCCGCAGCAGCAGGCGGGCCCTCCCGGAGTGGACGACGGGGTCTTCGGCGACCCCGTGGTGATCGAGCGGTCCGGCCGCCCGGAGGACGGTGAGTGCCGCCATCTCCTGGTGTGGCGGGCCGGACCCGGCTGGCGGATGCTCAGCAGCGCCGTGCTGGGCGGCGGCCTGGGCGAGCGGGAGTGGCTGGTCAACGCCCAGGTCCGGGCCGGGTACGGCAGGACGGACCCGGACCGGCACCTGGCCCAGCTGGCGGAGGACCTGGGGCTGCGGGGTCCGGGCGTCGGGCTGATGACCGCCGCCCGGGTGGACGCCTTCACCTGGGCCCGCGACCACGGCGTCACCGCGGTGGTGACGACCGGAATCGGCGTGCCGACCTGGGCGTCGGCGCCCGCCGACGGCGACGCGCCCGGCGACGCGCTCGTTCCCGGCACGATCAACATCGTGGTCGTCGTTCCGGTGGCCCTCTCGGACGCGGCCGCCGTCAACCTCGTGGCCACCGTGACGGAGGCCAAGGTCCAGGCGCTGCTCGAAGCCGGGTACGACTGCTCGGGGACGCCGTCGGACGCGGTCTGCGTGGCGGTGCGGCGGACCGGTCCCGGCCGGGAGGCGGAGCCGTTCGGCGGCCCCCGGTCCCGCTGGGGATCCCGCGCCGCCCGCGCCGTCCACGCGGCCGTCGTGCTGGGCGCCGAGCGCGACCGGGCCGGCCGCGTCCGGGGACCCGTGCCCGGTCACCTGCGGTCCACGCCCGGGTGCGGTCGGACCTTCGTGCTCTCCGACGAGTAGCGGCACGGCCGGGGCGCGGGGTTCCGGGACGGCGGGCCGGCACCCGCACCGGCCGGTCCTGTCCTGTCCTGTGCCGTCCGGCCCTCCGCCGCCCGTCCGGGGCCCTGGCGGCGTCTCAGGATGTGGACGTCCTGGTGTCCTTGTGTTCTCCCGGTACCGGATTCGCCCTAAGCTGGGCGGGCAGCTGGTTCGCCCTGCCCACCAGGCAGGCGCGTCGTAAGAGGGAACCCGGTGGGAATCCGGGACTGCCCCGCAGCGGTGAGTGGGAACGACCGCCGTCATACGCACTGGGCCCGGTCGGGTCTGGGAAGCGACGGCCAGTAGGTGTCCGCCCTTTCGGGCGGGCGTGTCCACGAGTCCGAAGACCTGCCCGTTGCCCGCACGCGACCCGTTCGCGCGCGGACATCCCGGTGACCTCGTGGGCGGGTCGGCGTACATACCAGGCGGATCCGGCGCTTCTCGTGCGCACGCGGTCCCGCCCGGTTCGTCACCCCTTCGCGCCTCCGTCCCGTCACCGGGGCCACAGACAGGCTCGCGAAGGAGAGTCCCTTGACAGCGAAGTCCGCAGCCGCGGCAACCCTGGCCACCGTGTACGGATACCCCCGCCAGGGCGGCGGCCGTGAGCTCAAGAAGGCGATCGAGGGGTACTGGAAGGGCGCCGTGAGCGCCGACGCCCTGCTGGCCACCGCCGCCGACCTGCGTCTGGAGAACTGGAGCAGGCTCGCCGGGGCGGGCGTCCAGGAGGTGCCCACCGGCGACTTCTCGCTCTACGACCACGTGCTGGACACCACGGTCGCCGTCGGCGCGATCCCGCCGCGTCACCGGGCGGCGGTCGAGGCCGACCCGCTGGACGGCTACTTCGCCATGGCGCGCGGCACCCAGGACGTCGCGCCGCTGGAGATGACCAAGTGGTTCGACACCAACTACCACTACCTGGTGCCCGAACTCGGCCCCGACACCGTCTTCACCGCGAACTCCGCCAAGGCGGTCGCGGAGTTGCGCGAGGCCCTGGACCTCGGCCACAGTGCCCGTCCGGTGCTGGTCGGCCCGGTCACGTACCTGCTCCTCGCCAAGCCCGCCCCGGGCGTCCCCGAGGACTTCCAGCCGCTCACCCTGCTCGACCGGCTGCTGCCCGTCTACGCCGCCCTCCTCGCCGACCTGCACGAGGCCGGCGCCGCCTGGGTCCAGCTGGACGAGCCGGCGCTCGTCCAGGACCGCACCCCCGCGGAACTGAACGCCACCGCGCGCGCCTACCGCGACCTCGGTGCTCTCACCGACCGGCCCAAGCTGCTGGTCGCGAGCTACTTCGACCGCCTGGGCGCCGCCCTGCCCGTGCTGGCCAGGGCCCCGATCGACGGCCTCGCCCTGGACTTCACCGGCCCGGCCGCCGCCAACCTGGGCGACCTGGCCGCCGCGGGCGGCCTGCCCGGCAAGCGGCTGGTCGCCGGTGTGGTGGACGGCCGAAACATCTGGATCAACGACCTGGAGAGGTCGCTCTCCACCCTGGCCACCCTGCTCGGGCTGGCCGGCACCGTCGACGTGGCCGCGTCGTGCTCGCTGCTGCACGTCCCGCTGGACTCCGCCGCCGAGCGCGACCTCGACCCGCAGATCGCCCGGTGGCTCGCCTTCGCGCGGCAGAAGGCCAACGAGGTCGCCCTGCTCGCCCGCGGCCTGCGCGAGGGCACCGGCGCGATCACCGCCGAACTCGCCGCCAACCGCGCCGACCTGGCGTCCCGCGCCAACTCCCCGATCACCCGTGACCCCGCCGTGCGGGCCCGCACCGCGGCCGTCACCGAGGCGGACGCCCGCCGGGCCCAGGCCTACCCGGAGCGCGCCGAGGCCCAGCGCACCCGCCTCGGCCTGCCGCTGCTGCCGACCACCACGATCGGGTCGTTCCCGCAGACCTCCGAACTGCGGGTGGCCCGGGCCGACCTCACCGCCGGGCGGATCGACCCGGCCGCGTACCGGGAGCGCATCCGGACCGAGGTGCGGGAGGTGATCGCCTTCCAGGAGAAGGCCGGCCTGGACGTCCTGGTGCACGGCGAGCCCGAGCGCAACGACATGGTCCAGTACTTCGCCGAGCAGCTCACCGGCTACCTCGCCACCCGGCACGGCTGGGTGCAGTCCTACGGCACCCGGTACGTCCGCCCGCCGGTGCTGGCCGGTGACATCTCGCGCCCGCACCCGATGACCGTCGACTGGTTCCGCTACGCGCAGGACCTGACGGACCGTCCGGTGAAGGGCATGCTCACCGGGCCGGTCACCATGCTCGCCTGGTCCTTCGTCCGGGACGACCAGCCGCTCGCCGACACGGCCTTCCAGGTCGCCCTCGCCCTGCGCGACGAGGTCACCGACCTGGAGGCCGCCGGCGCGGTCGTCGTGCAGGTCGACGAACCGGCGCTGCGCGAGACGCTCCCGCTGCGCTCCGCCGACCGCCCGGCCTACCTGGACTGGGCCACGGTCGCCTTCCGCCTCGCGACCTCGGGCGTGCGGGTCGACACCCAGATCCACACCCACATGTGCTACGCCGAGTTCGGCGCGATCATGACGGCCATCGACGAGCTGGACGCCGACGTGATCTCGCTGGAGGCGGCCCGTTCGCACATGGAGGTCGCCGGTGAGCTGGCCGCGGCCGGCTACCCGCGCGAGGTCGGGCCGGGCGTGTGGGACATCCACTCCCCGCGTGTGCCGAGCGCCGACGAGGCGGTGGAACTGCTGCGTGCCGGGCTCGCGGCGATTCCGGCCGAGCGGCTCTGGGTCAACCCCGACTGCGGACTGAAGACCCGCGGTTGGACCGAGACCCGGGCCTCGCTGGAGAGCCTCGTCACCGCCGCCCGTCGCCTGCGGGACGACCTGGCCGGCTGAGCCGGGCGGGGAGGCCCGGGGCGGGCGCGGCACTCCGGCCGCGCCCGCCCCCGGCGGTGTCCCTCAGCCGGATTCGGGCAGGCCGAGGTTCTGGTAGATCTCCGTCGTGACCGTGGAGAAGTTCATGGTCATGAAATGCAGGCCGGGGGCGCCCTCGGCCAGGAGACTGCGGCACATTTCGGTGGCGTACTCGATTCCGACGGCGCGCACCGCGGCGGGATCGTGCCGCTCGCCGAGCATCCGCTCGGCGAGATGCGCCGGAATGGCCGCGGTGCTGAGGGTGGGAATGCGTTCGAGTGACCGGATGGTGGTCACCGGCATGATCTCCGGAATGATCGGAACGGAGCATCCGGCCTTCAGGAGGCGGTCCCGGAATCTCAGGTAATTCTCCACGTCGAAGAACATCTGGGTGATCGCGTAGTCGGCGCCGGCTCGGCATTTCTCGATGAAGAAACGGATCTCGGAATCCCAGTCCGGGGAGCGGGGGTGCATCTCCGGGAAGGCCGCGACACCCACGCAGAAGTCGCCGGACTCCTTGATCAGCCGCACCAGGTCGGCGGCGTACGCCACGCCTGCGGGGTGGCGGACCCAGGGGCCGAGCGGGTCGCCGGGCGGATCGCCCCGCAGGGCCAGGATGTTGCGGACCCCCTGGTCGGCGTAGTGCCCGAGGATGTTCCGCAGCTCCGCGACGCTGTGGTCGACGGCCGTCAGGTGGGCCGTCGGCGTCAGGGTGGTCTCCTGCGCGATCCGCCCGGTGACGTTCACCGTGCGCTCCCGGGTGGACCCGCCGGCACCGTACGTCACCGACACGAAGGTGGGTGCCAGAGCCTCCAGCCTGCGGATCGCGTTCCACAGGCCGGCCTCCGCCGCGGCGCTGCGCGGTGGCATGAACTCGAAGGAGAAGGAACGCCGCCCGGTCGCCAGGAGTTCGCGGACGGATGCCGCGTGATCGGTTCGTCTGGAAGGGATTCCGAGTGTCATGGGAGGAGGCTATCCAGAGCGGTGGGATCGCACACGCGTCCGTCCACCCTGTGATACGAGATTTCTCACGCATACGTCCGGAGGGGCCTGTTCCGGTGTTTTCCACCGACGGTTCCCCGCGGATTCCCGGCCCGTCGGGAACAAGTCCGGCGCGGCCTCGCAGAAAGGCACCATAGGCGCATGGAGAGACGTTCGCACGGGCTTCCGGGAATACCCGAATGGGACCGGTGTGCGGTGATGGGAATCGTGAACGTGACACCGGACTCGTTCTCGGACGGGGGGCGCTGGTCGGACCCGGGCCGGGCGGTCGACCGGGGCCTGATGCTGGCCGCGCACGGGGCGGACCTGGTCGACGTCGGCGGCGAGTCGACCCGGCCCGGCGCCGAGCGGGTGCCGGAGGAGGAGGAACTGCGGCGGGTCCTGCCGGTGATCCGCGCCCTCTCCGCCGCCGGTGTGCTGGTGAGCGTGGACACCATGCGGGCCTCCGTGGCCGAGGCGGCGGTGGACGCCGGGGCCCGGCTCGTCAACGACGTCAGCGGAGGGCGGGCCGACCCCGCGATGGCGTCGGTGGTCGCCCGGACGGGTGTGCCGTTCGTGGTGATGCACTGGCGCGGCCAGTCCGGGCGGATGGACGAACTGGCCCACTACGACGACGTGGTCGCCGAGGTGATCGGTGAGGTGGGGCGACAGCTCGACGCGGTGGTGGCGGCCGGCGTCGACCCGTCCCGTGTGATCGTGGATCCGGGGCTCGGGTTCGCGAAGCGCCGGGAGGACGACTGGGCGCTGCTCGCGGCGCTGGACGCCTGGGGCGTGCTGGGCCGCCCGCTCCTGGTGGCGGCCTCGCGGAAGCGGTTCCTGGGGGAGCTGCTGGCGGATCCCGGCACCGGAGCGCCCCGCCCCGCGCGGGAGCGCGACGCCGCCACGGCGGCCGTCGGCGTGCTGGCCGCCGCCCAGGGCGCGTGGGCGGTGCGGGTGCACGAGGTGCAGGCCACGGCGGACGCCGTCCGGGTGGAGGCGGCCCTGCGCCGCCGGGGCGCGCAGCCGGCCGGGGCCTCGCCGCGGCGCGGCGGGTAGGTGCCGGGCGCCGAATCCCTGCCCGCCTGCGGATGCCTTCAGCGGAGGCTCCGCGGCGGAGAGAGCTGCTCCCGTGGCACGCCCCGCCGGGCGGAAGGATCGCCCTGCACGGCAGCTGCCGCGAGGCCGTCACGAGGGTTGCGGAGCTCGGCGACTCCGGCGCCGGTCCGGTGCTGCGACCGGCCCAACCGCACGACGAGGTGAGGGACTTCTTCCACGCGGACCACAACCACGTCGCCGCGCCGGAGGAGGTCGCGGAACGGACGGCGGCGGCGAGGGATGCCCTGGACTTACTAGGACGTCCAACTATATGGTCGTGGACAAGGCCCGCAGTGCAGGGAAGCCGGTGTGAATCCGGCACGGTCCCGCCACTGTGACCGGGGAGTGCGTCGCCGCAGTACCAGCCACTGGCAGCCAGCCGGGAAGGCCGGGCGACGCGCGCTGATCCGGGAGTCAGGATACCGACTGCGGGTGTTCCGTGTTGTCCACGAGGATGGAGCAAACACGCATGGCACCGGTCCGCGCCCTTCCCGACCCTGGTGATCCTGCGACGGCTGCGGCACACCCGTCTCCCTGACGGCTCGCCGCGCCCGGCGACGGCCCGACGCGTGCGCTCACCCGAGCGCGGCGCGGGCGTCCGTCGTGCGCCCTTCCCTCGGATCTTCCCGACACCCTGACGAGAGCAGGTCTGTGATGGTCCGTGAACTCACCCACTTCATCGGCGGCAAGCACGTCCCCGGGACCTCCGGGGACTTCGGCGACGTCTACGACCCGAACACCGGCACGGTCCAGGCCCGGGTCCCGCTCGCGGGCCGCGCGGAGACCGAGGCGGCGATCGCCGACGCCGAGCGCGCCCAGTCCGAGTGGGCCGCCTGGAACCCCCAGCGCCGCGCCCGCGTGCTGCTGCGCTTCCTCCAGCTCGTCGAGGCCGAACGCGAGCCGCTGGCCCGCCTGCTCTCGGCCGAGCACGGCAAGACCGTCGCCGACGCCCACGGTGACCTCCAGCGCGGGCTGGAGGTGGTGGAGTTCGCGGCGGGCATCCCGCACCTGCTGAAGGGCGAGTTCACCGACAGCGCCGGCACCGGCATCGACGTGTACTCGATGCGCCAGCCGCTCGGAGTGGTCGCCGGCATCACCCCGTTCAACTTCCCGGCGATGATCCCGCTGTGGAAGGCGGCGCCCGCCCTGGCCTGCGGCAACGCCTTCATCCTCAAGCCCTCCGAGCGGGACCCGTCGGTGCCGCTGCGGCTGGCCGAGCTGTTCCTGGAGGCGGGCCTGCCGCCGGGCGTCCTGAACGTCGTCAACGGGGGCAAGGAGGCCGTGGACACGCTGCTGGAGGACCCCCGGGTCCAGGCGCTCGGGTTCGTGGGTTCCACCCCGATCGCCCAGTACGTGTACGCGACGGCCGCCGCCCACGGGAAGCGCGCCCAGTGCTTCGGCGGCGCCAAGAACCACATGATCGTGATGCCGGACGCCGACCTCGACCAGGCCGCGGACGCCCTGATCGGCGCCGGCTACGGCTCCGCCGGCGAGCGCTGCATGGCCGTCTCGGTCGCCGTGTCGGTGGGCGAGGAGACCGCGGACGCCCTCGTCGCCAAGCTCACCGAGCGGATCGCCGCACTCAGGGTCGGCGCCTCCGACGACCCCGAGGCCGACTTCGGGCCGCTCGTCGGCCGCGACGCGCTGGACCGGGTCCGCGGCTTCCTCGACCTCGGTGTCCGGGAGGGCGCCGAACTGGTCGTCGACGGCCGCGACCTGACCGTGCCGGGGTACGAGGGCGGCTACTTCCTGGGCGCCACCCTCTTCGACCGCGTCACCCCCGCGATGCGGATCTACCGCGAGGAGATCTTCGGCCCGGTCCTGTGCGTGGTCCGCGCGGCGGACTACGCCGAGGCGCTGCGCCTGCCGAGCGAGCACGAGTTCGGCAACGGGGTGTCGATCTTCACCCGGGACGGCGACACCGCCCGCGACTTCACCCGCCGCGTCAACACGGGCATGATCGGCGTCAACGTGCCGATCCCGGTGCCGGTCGCCTACCACACCTTCGGCGGCTGGAAGCGGTCCGGCTTCGGTGACCTCAACCAGCACGGCCCGGACTCGATCCGCTTCTACACCCGCACCAAGACCGTGACCTCGCGCTGGCCCTCCGGGGTCAAGGAGGGCGCGAGCTTCACCATCCCGACGATGGGCTGAGGCGCGCCGTGCACACGCATCTGACCGACGACCAGCTCGCGATCGTCGAGGCCACCGGCGACTTCGCCCGCGAGCACCTCGCCCCGCACGCCGTGGCGTGGGACCAGGCCAAGCACTTCCCCGTCGACGTGCTGCGCAAGGCCGCGGGCCTCGGCCTCGGCGGCGTGTACGTGCGGGAGGAGTCGGGCGGCTCCGGGCTGGGCCGCCAGGACGGCGTGCTCGTCTTCGAGGCGCTGGCGACCGGCTGCCCGTCGATCGCCGGGTACCTGTCCATCCACAACATGGTCGCGTGGATGATCGACCGCTACGGCAGCCCGGGCCAGCGCGCCCGACTGCTGCCGGGACTCTGCTCGACGGAGGCCCTGGCCAGCTACTGCCTCACCGAGCCGGGCGCGGGCTCGGACGCCGCCGCGCTGACCACCCGGGCCCGGCGCGACGGCGACCACTACGTCCTCGACGGCGTCAAGCAGTTCGTCTCCGGCGCCGGAACCTCGCAGGTCTACGTCGTGATGGCCCGCACCGGCGCCCCGGGCGCCGGCGGGATCTCCGCGTTCCTCGTCGAACGGGACGACCCCGGCGTCTCGTTCGGTCCGAACGAGCGGAAGATGGGCTGGAACGCCCAGCCGACCCGGCAGGTGCTCCTGGACGGCGTCCGGCTGCCCGCCGACCGGCTCCTCGGGGCCGAGGGCGAGGGCTTCCGGATCGCCATGAACGGGCTGAACGGGGGCCGGATCGGCATCGCGGCGTGCTCGCTCGGCGGCGCGCAGAACGCGTTGGAGCGGGCCACCCGCTACCTCTCGGACCGGGAGGCGTTCGGCGCCCGGCTGCTGCACGCCCAGGCCCTGCAGTTCCGGCTGGCCGACATGGCGACGGAGCTGGAGGCGGCCAGGTCGCTGCTCTGGCGGGCCGCCGCGGCGCTGGACCGGGGGGACCCCCGGGCGCCGGAGCTGTGCGCGATGGCCAAGCGGTACGCCACCGACACCGGCTTCGAGGTCGCCAACGCCGCACTCCAACTGCACGGCGGCTACGGCTACCTCGCCGAGTACGGCATCGAGAAGATCGTCCGCGACCTGCGGGTGCACCAGATCCTGGAAGGGACCAACGAGATCATGCGCGTCATCGTCGCCCGCGGACTGACGGGAGCCGCCTGATGGCCGGCAACACCGCAGCGGGTAACGCCACAGCGGGTAACGCCACAGCCGGGCACGCCGCGGCCGGCAGCACCGTGTCCGGGCGCACCGTCGACGAGGTCCTCGTCCAGCGGGAGGGCCGGTCCGGCCTGATCGTCCTCAACCGGCCCGCCGCGCTGAACGCCCTCACCCACGCCATGGTGCGGCGGATCGACGCCGCACTGGACACGTGGGAGCGCGACGACCGGGTCGAGACCGTCGTCATCACCGGCGCCGGCGACCGCGCCTTCTGCGCCGGGGGCGACATCGTCGCCATCCACCGCGCCGCCACCGGCGGTGACCCGGCGGCCGTCGAGGAGTTCTGGCGCGACGAGTACCGGCTCAACGCCAGGATCGCCCGCTTCCCGAAGCCGTACGTCGCCGTCATGAGCGGCATCGTGATGGGCGGCGGAGTCGGCGTGTCCGCCCACGGCAGCGTCCGGATCGTCACCGGGACGACCCGGGTCGCGATGCCGGAGGCCGGCATCGGCTTCGTGCCGGACGTCGGCGGCACCTACCTGCTCTCGCTGGCCCCCGGCGAGCTGGGCACCCACCTCGCCCTCACCGCGGGCTCGGCGGGCGCAGGCGACGCCCTGCTCTGCGGCCTGGCCGACCACTTCGTCCCCACCGAGCGGCTGCCCGCGCTCCTCGACGACCTCGCCGAACTTCCCGTGCACGAGGCGCTCGTCCGGCACGTCGCCCCCGCACCGCCCGCCCCGCTGGAGCGGCAGCGCGAGTGGATCGACAGCTGCTACGCGGCGGGCACCGTCGAGGAGATCCTCGGCCGGCTCCGCGACAGCGGGGAGCCCGAGGCCGGGAAGGCCGCCGAGCGGATCACCGCCAACTCGCCCACCGCGGTGAAGGCGACCCTCGCCGCGCTGCGCCGCGCCCGGTCCCTCGGCCCGCTGGAGGCCGTCCTCGACCAGGAGTACCGCACCTCCTGCGCCGCCCTCGACACACCCGACCTCGCCGAGGGCATCCGTGCCCAGGTGATCGACAAGGACCGCACGCCGCGCTGGAGCCCGGCCACGCTGGACGCCGTCGCCCCCGCCGCCGTGGCACGCTACTTCGCCCAGCTCGGCGAGCGGGAACTCGGCCTCGCCACCACGAAACCCCTGGAGCGCTGGTGACCCACGACATCGGATTCGTCGGACTCGGCAACATGGGCGGCCCGATGGCCGCCAACCTGGCCAGGGCAGGGCACCGGGTCGTCGGCTACGACCTCGTGCCGGAGGCCCTGCGGCAGGCGGAGGCGGCCGGCGTCCGGCCGGCGGAGTCCGCGGCCGACGCCGCCGGCGGCGCGGACGTGGTGATCACCATGCTGCCGGCCGGACGCCACGTCCTGGCCGCCTACGAGGAGTTGCTGCCCGCCGCCCGTCCGGGCACGCTCTTCGTCGACAGCTCCACCATCGACGTCGCGGACGCCCGGGCCGCGCACGACCTCGCCGTGCGGGCCGGCGGCCGGGCGGTCGACGCGCCGGTGTCCGGAGGAGTGCCGGGCGCGACCGCCGGGACCCTCACCTTCATGGTGGGAGCGGCGGAGGCGGACTTCGACGCGGTCCGGCCGGTGCTGGACGCGATGGGCGGCAAGGTCGTGCACTGCGGGCCGTCGGGCGCCGGGCAGGCCGCGAAGATCTGCAACAACATGATCCTCGGCATCTCGATGATCGCCGTCGGCGAGGCCTTCGTCCTCGGCGAGAGTCTCGGCCTGAGCCACCAGGCGCTGTTCGACGTCGCCTCCACCGCCTCCGGGCAGTGCTGGGCGCTGACCGCCAACTGCCCCGTCCCCGGCCCGGTGCCGTCCAGTCCGGCGAACCGCGACTACCGCGCGGGGTTCGCGGCGGCCTTGATGGCCAAGGACCTCGGGCTGGCCGCCGGCGCGGCGCGGGCCGCCGGTCTGCCCACCGAACTCGGCCTGAAGGCAGCCGAGTTGTACGCGAAATTCGCCGCCGACGAGGGTGCCGGACTGGACTTCTCGGCGATCATCACCACCCTGGGGGGGAGCGCGCAGTGACCGCGTACGAGACGATTCTGGCGGAGCGCAAGGGCCGGGTCGGGCTGATCACGCTCGACCGGCCGAAGGCGCTCAACGCGCTCAACACGCAGCTCATGAACGAGGTCGTCGCCGCGGCGAGGGACTTCGACCGGGACCCGGGGATCGGCTGCCTGGTGATCACCGGCTCCGAGAAGGCGTTCGCGGCCGGCGCCGACATCAAGGAGATGCAGTCCCTCGACTTCGTCGGGGCCTACCTCGGCGACTGGTTCGCCGCCTGGGACGACCTGGGCAGGATCCGCAAGCCGATCGTCGCGGCGGTCGCGGGCTACGCGCTGGGCGGGGGCTGCGAGTTGGCGATGCTCTGCGACATCCTGCTCGCGGCGGACACCGCGAAGTTCGGCCAGCCGGAGATCAAGCTGGGGGTGATCCCCGGGATCGGCGGTTCG